>JAYOLY010000015.1:0-6713 GCA_038120575.1 Rickettsiales bacterium | reverse complement strand
TCCTCTGCCAACAAAAATTTTATTTGGATTATCTGATTTTGCTGTAAAATACTACGAATTTGGACTCGTATTAATTATACTAATACTAATAGGTTTCTACTTTTTTGTTAAAAATCCAAAAGGAAAATTATTTGTTGACACTCAAATATTTAAAATTCCATTTGCAGGCGACATTTTAAAAAAAGTTTTACTCCTACGTTTTTTAGGTGCTTTTGATATTTTAGTAAATAATAAAGTACCAATGACTCAAGCATTAATAGTTTTGGAAGATGCAACAATAAATTTAAAACTTAAAGCAATTGTTACAGAAATGAGAAAAGATGTTGCCAGAGGACTTCCTTTAGCAGGTCCTTTAATGAAAAATCAAAACATCATATCTCCAATGGTTAGTTATACCATTTCAATGGGAGAAAAGGCTGGGAACTTAGCCGTATCCTTAACAAGAATTACAAAGTTTATGGACAAAGAATTAGTTTATGCAATGAAAAAATTATCTTCAACAGTTGACCCCATCATAACAGCAGGCTTAGGAATTGTTCTTCTATTTATAGCCATGTCTATTTATCTACCAATCTTTAGCTTGATGGACACGGGTTAATATATACATTCAAACTATGATCCCTTCTTGACACAGAGACAAGGTTACAAGTAGGATAAAATCACTATGCTTGAAGAGTCCATTAACACAGAATCTTTAGATCAATTAAGTGAAGAAGATGTAAGACTAGTTAAATTAAATAAATTAAAATCATCCAACATCACACCTTATGCCTATAACTTTAATAAAACTCACTCAAACGACACTATCGTAGATCAATTTAAAGATTTAGAAGCTGGAGAATCTAATTCTTACGAAGTTCGATTAGCAGGAAGAATTACAGCAAAACGAACGCATGGAAAAGCTTTCTTCGGAAATCTATTAGATCAATCTAATACAATCCAATTCTACACAAATTTAAACACAATCGGTCAAGAAAATTTTGATTTTATGTTATCTTTAGATACTGGTGATTTTATAGGTATTGTTGGAACTCCCTTCAAAACAAGAAGAGGAGAATTAACAATAAACGTATCATCTTTCGAATTGTTATCAAAATCTCTCCTACCCTTACCAGAAAAATATCATGGATTACAAGACAAAGAATTAAGATATAGACACAGATATTTAGATTTAATCGCAAATTCGGAATCTAAAAAAGTATTTGAAACAAGATCCAAAACTATAAGCAAAATTAGAACATATCTTGAAAATCAAAACTTTATGGAAGTTGAAACACCAGTTCTTCACAATATTTATGGAGGAGCTGCAGCAAAACCTTTTTCTACGCATCACAATACACTCGATCAAAGTTTATATTTAAGAATTGCTTTGGAACTTCATCTTAAAAGGCTAATTGTTGGTGGATTTGAAAAAGTTTTTGAAATTGGACGAGTTTTTAGAAATGAAGGCATATCATACAAACATAATCCTGAGTATACACTTCTAGAGCTATACCAAGCTTATGCAGATTATAATGATATGATGACATTAACTGAAAATCTAGTTTCCACTTTAGTTAAAGAACAATTTGGATCATACAAGATTACATATCAAAACACAGAAATCAATTTTAAACCTCCTTTCAAAAGAGTTTCAATGGTTGATATATTAGAAAAAAACCACAACATAAATACTGACGACATAGATCAATTAAGAAAAAAGGCTTTAGAACTTCAACTTCAAATTCCAAAAGAAGCAAGTAAAGGTCACTTAATTTTAGAATTATATGACAAATTAGTTGAACCTACGTTAATTCAACCTACGTTTATAATGGACCATCCATGGGAAACATCTCCACTTGCAAAAAAACATAGAGACAACCCAAATTTAGTTGAAAGATTTGAACTCATTGTTAATGGAATGGAACTAGCTAATGCCTTTACCGAATTAAATGACCCAATAGATCAATACGATAGATTTTTAGACCAAGTAAAAGCCAAAGAAAAAGGCTATGATGAAGCTCAGGAAATGGATGAAGATTTTGTAAAAGCCCTTAAACATGGAATGCCTCCCACAGGTGGATTGGGAATAGGAATAGATAGAATTATCATGATTCTTACAAATTCAAACTCAATCAGAGATGTATTACTGTTTCCTCATATGAAAAATAAATAATGAATCAAAATTAAAGATTTAAACGCATCAAAAACTAATATATAATAATTTCAATGAATATCATTAAAAAAATAATTGTTTTAGGCATCATTTTGCTTTCTTTATTTGTTATATATAAAAAACCTACAAATCTAGGTCTAGATTTACAAGGCGGATTACATCTCATTTTAGAAGCAGAAGAAACGCCTGAACAAAAAATCACCAGAGATGCTGTACTAGGAAGCATTGAAGTTATTCGAAATAGAATAGACAAGCTTGGTTTAACTGAACCCATAATCAGAATTAAAGGTGACAACAACATTACTGTTGAACTGCCTGGGATACAAAACCCTGAAGAAGCAAAAGAAATGATTGGAAAAACAGCTCTTCTTGAGTTTGCAGAAGCTGAATGGGCTATGGCTGGCATTGAAAATTTATCGAAAGAAAAACAAAAAATTTTACTCGGCAAAGAGGGAGAACTTAGATTTTTTAATACAAGAAATAGTGATGGTGAAATTATTAGCTCCCAACCTATTATTATAAAAAAAATACTTCTCACTGGTGCTGACTTGCAAGAATCAAATCCAGGAACAGATCAACAAGGAAATCCCATTGTTAATCTAGAATTTAATTCTACCGGAGCGAAAAAATTTGAAAATGCTACAAGAAAGAATATTGGAAAACCTATTGCAATTTTATTAGACAATACAATTATTTCAGCCCCAACGGTAAATGATACTATTGTTGGAGGCCGTGCTCAAATAAGTGGATCCTTTACCGTAGAAGAAGTAAAAAATTTAGTCATAAAACTTAATGCCGGAGCTTTACCCATTCCGGTATCAATCATTTCCGAAAAATTAATTGGTCCAACTCTAGGAAAAGATTCAATAGAAAAAAGTAAATTTGCATTTATCATAGGGCTAATTGGTGTCTTTATTTTTATGATATCAGCATACAAAGTGCCAGGGTTAATCTCATCAATAACTTTAATTTGCTATTCAATCTTAGCATTTAGTCTATTTAAGTTATTAAATGCAACACTCACGTTACCAGGAATAGCAGGATTTATCTTAACCATTGGTATGGCTGTTGATGCAAATGTAATCATTTTTGAAAGAATTAAAGAAGAACTCAAAAATGAAACAAACATCAAAAAAGCTATTCATAATGGATTTAACAAAGCCTATATAACAATACTCGATGCCAATGTTACAACTTTAATAGCCGCAATAGTATTATTTTCACTTGGAACAGGAACAATCAAAGGATTTGCAGTTGCCCTTACAATTGGAATTTGTATTAGTATGTTTTCAGCTATAACTATTACCAAAATGTTATTAATTAGCTTCTCAAAGTTTAATTTATTTAATGCAAAGGAAAATTAAAAAATGAAATTAACTAACTTCAAATTTATTGAAAAAGAAAAATTATGGTACACACTATCAATAATTGTAATTTTAATTGGACTCACAGTTGGAATTTTAAATATTTTCAACTCAAAACCAGCATTAAACTATGGTATCGACTTTATTGGAGGAAATACTTTTCTAATAAAACTTGAAGAATCAAATCCATACTTCAACAATACTAATAAAGATTTAATTAACAAAATAAGAAATGAATTAGACCTATTTGAATTAAAAAACAGCCAAATTCAACTTAGCAGTAATAACGAAGTATTTATTAAAACACTAAAAGTTAATAAAGATTTAACAGGCGATATTATTAAAAAGCTTAAAAAAGAAATAGGAAATTTTCAAATACTAGAAATAGATTTTATTGGTCCAAGCATAGGTAATAAACTTAAAAAACAAAGTTTTTGGATTATTACTATCGTTTCTTTATTACTACTTTTATATATCACATTTCGATTTGAACTTTCATATGGAATAGCTGCATTAACCGCAGTTTTACACGATGGCTTAATTATTTTAAGTTTTGCATCCTTTTTAAACTTAGAAATTAATACTACTTTTATAGCAGCTATACTAACAGTCCTAGGGTATTCGATTAATGATACCATTGTGATTTTTGATAGAATTAGAGAAAATACAGCTCATATAACAGATCAAACGTTAATTAAAAAAATAACCAATGAGTCGTTAAACCAAACACTATTAAGGACACTTAACACATCATTAACTACACTTATAGTTATAATGTCCCTCATTATTTTTGGCGGAAGCACAATAAAAGAATTCAGTATTGTTTTATTAATTGGAATTATTAGTGGAACTTACTCATCCCTATGTATAGCCAGCCCTGTGTTTGTAAAAATAAATAAATCTAATACATAAAATCTAGACAATTAAAAAAAAATTATGAGGTTACTTTTCTGTAAAATTACCAATTTTTCTAAACTTATTATATCGTTGATCAACAATCTTTTTTACATCTAATTGTAATAAACTATTTAATTCCTTGACCAAAACTTTTTTAATATTAGTTGCAACTTCTTCCCAATTATTATGAGCTCCCCCATTAGGTTCAGGTATGATACCATCAGCTATTCCCAATTTTTTTACATCAAGAGCTGTAATTTTTAAAATCTCACTAGCTTTTTCAGATTTCTTAACATCTCGAAACAATATAGAAGCACAACCCTCGGGCGAAATGACAGAATATACAGAATACTCTAACATGAATAGTTTATTCGCCACACCGATAGCTAAGGCACCGCCAGACCCTCCTTCTCCAATAACAATAGACACAATTGGGACTTTTAAAGTAGACATCACTTTTAAGTTAGTTGCAATGGCTTCAGATTGACCTCTCTCCTCTGCATCTAAACCTGGAAAAGCACCTGGTGTGTCAATAAATGTTACTATGGGCAAATTAAATTTTTCAGCTAACTTCATTAATCGCAAAGCTTTTCTATAACCTTCTGGATGAGGCATACCAAAATTGCGATGAATATTTTCTTTTGTATCGTGTCCTTTTTGATGTGCAACAAAAACAACTCGTTTTTTCTTAATAATACCAATTCCACCAACTATAGATGGATCATCTCTGAACAATCGATCACCATGAAGAGGAATAAACTTATCAGAAATCAAATTAATTAAGCTTAATGAATCGGGCCGATTTTGATGTCTAGCAATTTGAACTATTTGATGAGGCGTTAAATTTGAAAAAATATCTTCTTGTAATTTTGTAGCTCTTTTTTCTATTCTTTGAATTTCAGCATTAATGTCAACTTCAACATTATCAGATAAATTTTTTAATTCTTCAATTTTTTCATTTAATTGATTTAGAGGCTCTTCAAATTCTAAAATCTTCTTATTCATTTTTAAACCTCAACTGGATAAATAATATTTAAAATATTGTATAATGTTTCTCTCATCTTTTTTCTATCAACAACCATGTCAACCATACCATGTTTTAACAAAAACTCTGCTCGTTGAAATCCTTTAGGAACTTTTTGACGTATAGTTTGCTCAATAACCCTCGGCCCAGCAAATGAAATCAATGCTCCAGGCTCTGCAACATGAATATCTCCCAACATTGCAAAACTAGCTGAGGTACCGCCCGTCGTAGGATCACATAAAACTGATATGTACGGAATACCCTCATCAGACAACTTCGATAACGCAGCAGAGGTTTTTGCCATTTGCATTAAGCTTACAATACCTTCCTGCATCCGTGCACCGCCAGAAGATGTAAATATAATTAAAGGGTGTTTGTTTTTAGTAGCTGATTCAATAATTCTAGTTATTTTTTCACCAACAACTGACCCCATCGACCCTCCCATAAAGGAAAAATCCATTAAAGCAACATTAACAGGCATAGACCTTAACGTTGCGGACCCTATTATAAGAGCTTCTGTTTTCCCAGTTTGGTCCTGAACCTTTTCAATTCTATCTGAATACTTTTCTACATCTTCAAAGTCTAAAAAATCTACCGGAGATAATGTTGAAGATTCTTCTTTAAATGATCCACTATCAAAAATAATATCTATTCTTTCTTTTGGGGAAATTCTAAAGTGAAAATTGCAATTTGAACAAACCATAGATTGATGGACAAGATCTTTCTTGATCATTGTTTGAGAACATTTCTTACATTTAACCCAAACATCTCCAGGAATGTTTAATTTATCTGTTTCAACAGTCTGTTTTTTCTTTTTTTCAAACCAATCTAGTATTGACATAAGCTATTTTTAATTAGTAAAATTTCTAGTCTAATATTAAAAAATAAATTCATATTAGTCAATTATTTAAAAATAGAGAGTAAAAATGGCAAATAAAAAAGCAGCAAAAAAATACATTTTGGTTACTAAAAGAAATAAACTTAGAAATTCACATTTCAAATCAAAAATGAAAACGTTTATTAAAAATGCAGAAGCAGCTATCAACAATAAAGAAAAAGATGCTGAAGAAAAAGTAAAAATTGCATTGAAACAAATTGATAAAACTCAGAGTAAAGGTATCATTCACAAAAATTTTGCTGCACGGAAAAAATCTAACTTAGCTTTGTTTTTCAACAAAAATAAGTAGTGTATTTTCTCTTAACTATATTTATTTTATCATTTTTCTTATCATCGTATCCCATAGCAGATACCAACAATTCTATTCAATTATGC
>JAYOLY010000014.1:0-26103 GCA_038120575.1 Rickettsiales bacterium | reverse complement strand
TGCTGAGCTATCCATCCTGAAATACCCGTAACTAATACCTTATCACTCATAATACAACCCCTTTATTATTAAAAATCTTCCATAAAATATGGTACCACAAACGCTTATACTATCCAAAAATGAAAAAATTAAATAGCTCTTTTCAAAAATTTTAAAAAAAACAATTTAAAAACATAAACTACATATTGAAATAAATATCCTAATCTAAAAAATCGAACTGGGTCCTGAAACGATCTAAAAAACCACTCCATTTTCATATTTTGCACCCAAACAGGCGCTCTATTTTTATATCCGGACAAGACATCAAATACTCCTCCAACACCAATAGCTATTCCTCTTTTACAAACGAAACTACAGTGTTGAATAAAATATTCTTGCTTAGGAAATCCCATAGCAACAAAAATAAAATCGGGTTGAACAGCTTCAATTTCGGCTATGACATCACGTTCTTGATCGTCACTTAAAAATCCATGGGAAGCACCACTTACAATTGCGTTGGGATACTTATTCTGGATAGAGTTTAACATCCTCTCAAGCACAGCTGATGAGCCTCCAACAAAATAAAATCGATACGGTTTTTGAAGAAGCTCCATTACCAAATCGATACCCGTACATCGCTGACATGATTGTTGTTTTAATAATCTTAAAGCTAACGAAATTCCCTGTCCATCAGCAGTAATTATATCTGCAGTTTGAATCCACGACTTCAAATGATCATCGATCAAACTAGCCATAACCATTTGTGGGTTTAAAGTAACAACCCGATGAAACCGATCAACAGACAGCATCTCTTTTAAACTGAGACTACATAATTGAGGAGACACATTGCAAATATCAAAGTCAAATAAGTTAATTTTTTTCATGTAATAATTCTTGATGTTTTTCAGATTGTTTAATCAACTCTTTAGCCTTATCTACAACAATATCTGTGTAGTGATCTATTCTCAACAAGACTTCATTAAACAACATATTAAATGATGCCACAGCAACAGAGTCATAACATAAAAAACATTCCTGACCTAAACTTTTAGAAATAGAATCCAATTTTGGATCTTTAGATAGAGCAATAAATGGAATACCGTTCAAAGCACACCAAACTGCGGCATGATATCTCATAACTATCATCAATTTCACCTTTGGAAGTTGATCTTTATAAAATAAATTTTGAACAACATGCACATGTGAACCTACAACCCCCAATTGATTGTAAACAGCCATATCTTGAGAAGGAAAAAACGCATAATAAATCATTTTTTCAGATTGTTTTTGAATGACATGATATAACTGTTGTAACAAACTAGATTCAACCCAATCTGGTTTTAAAGCTAACCCAATATGTAACTCATCAATATCATTTTTAAACACATATTTTTCATTAAAAAACGTTATATCAGAAGCCAAAATAGGATGACGTTTTGTGCTCAATTTAAACAAAGAAAAAGAATAATCATCTCGAACAGAAACCTGACTAACCAACTTCAAAACAACTCTAACAATGACTCGACTAAACCACCCAAAAATAGGACCAAATCCCTGAGACATCAAAAAAACTTTCTTTCCAAATAACCGTGTAAGAATAATCAAACTTAAATAATAATATAAACTCAGTTTAGATGATGAGTTTTGTAAAATACTTCCTCCACCAAAAACAACTTTATTTGACCAAAACACAGCGTTCAATATAGCCAGAAAAGACCATCTATAAACCAATAATTGATTATTAGATTGACTAGCATGTAAACATCTAAATTCTGCTGATTCATCAACAGACTGTATTAATTTTTGAACTTTATAAAGTGACGCTAAATCCCCGCAATTACCAAATCCATAATATCCAACTAAAAAATATTTCATTTAAAAAAAGAGCTGGCCATCAAATACATGAACTGAAGGCCCTGTCATAATTAGTTTATTTGTATCTTCTTGCCACTGAATCGCTAAAGACCCTCCAGGCAACTCCACAATGACATCTCGTTTTAAACGTTTTTTAGTTACTCCAGCCACAACAACAGCACATGCCCCTGTTCCACATGCCTGAGTAAAGCCAACACCTCTTTCCCAAACTCGAACATTTACATGCTGAGAATCTAAAATTTGAACAAATTCTACATTTACCCCTTGCTTAAAAAATGGCTGAATTGATCGACCCAACTCATCATCTAATTGATCAACCTGATCGACAAACATAACAGCATGAGGATTTCCTAAGGAAACACATGAAACAAGATACGATTGTTCATTAATAGTTAACTGTTTATCAAAACAAATTGTATTAGGTTCCATCATATCAAGATCTACCTGAGGTTCTCCCATATCAACTTCAACAGCAGAAAAATCTCCATCTTTTTTAATAATTGCTGGTAACATTGTTCCTGCTTTGGTTTCTAATGAAAAAACAAGTAAATCAGTTAATCGCTGATCGTAAATGAATTGCGTTAAACATCTCACTCCATTTCCACACATTTCAGGTTCTGAACCATCTTGGTTTAAAATTATCATTTTAAAATCACACAATTCTGATTCTAGTAAAATTAAAATCCCATCTGCTCCAACGCCACGATGCCTATCACAAAACTTAGACGCTAATTGCCTAATATGATCTGTATCAACACGTTGAGAAATTCCATTAATAACTATAAAATCATTTCCTAATCCATGATATTTTGAAAAATATAATTTTTGTGTCATTGATAAATCTCCGCTCCTAATGAAATCAATTTCTCAGCCAAATTATGATAGCCTCGTCTTAAATGTTTTAAACCATGAACTTTAGTTTGCCCCTCAGCAACTAATCCAGCAATCACCATTGAAGCAGACGCTCTTAGATCGGTACTTCTGACATCTGCAGCCGATAGCTTAGAAACACCTTTGATAAATGCATACTCTTTGTCTAGTTTAATATCTGCACCCATCCGAACTAATTCAGGAACATGCATATAACGATTTTCAAAAATAGCTTCTTTAATTTTACTTTTACCTTCTGAAACAGACAACAATGTCATCATTTGCGATTGCATATCAGTAGGAAATCCAGGATACGGCTCTGTTACAAAATCTCTTGCAACTAACCTTCCAGAACACTTTACAGTGATTGAGTTAGAATCATGGGTAATATCAGCTCCCATATCGATTAATTTTTCAGCCAAAACTGCAACATGATCGAAACATGCATTTTGTATCACAATATCACCTGCAGTAATTGCTGCAGCAATCATAAACGTTCCAACTTCAATTCGATCAGGAATAACTGAATATGACGGAATCCCTGATAATGATTGAACTCCTTGAATTGTAATTGTTGACGTTCCCGCACCAGAAATAGTTGCCCCTGCCTGATTTAAAAAATTAGCTAAATCAACAATTTCTGGTTCACAGGCAACATTTTCCAAAATAGTATCACCTTGAGCCAAACTTGCCGCCATCATTAAGTTTTCAGTAGCGCCAACAGATGGAAATGGTAATTTAAACGTAGTCCCTTTAACAGCTTTTGCAGCTAATTGAACAAACCCATGTTCAATATGAATATCAGCACCCAACGCTTTGAATCCGTCTAAATGAATATCAATTGGCCTTGTTCCAATCGAACATCCTCCCGGCATAGGAACCTTTGCAAATCCTGTTTTTGCAAGCAAAGGCCCTGCTACAAAAAAGGACGCTCTCATTGCAGTAACTAAATCATACGGTGCTATATGACGAATTTTTTTTTGATTTACAATATGAATACAATCATGTTGCAACTCTTCTGCTCGAATCCCCAACGATGTCAACATTCGCAACATAATATTTACATCGCCTAAGTATGGGGCATTTGTTAAATTAGTTTCCCCATCCAACATAATTGATGCAGCTAAGATAGGTAACAATGCATTTTTTGCTCCAGAAGCCGTGACACGTCCTGTCAATTTATGTCCACCAACAACAGTCATACTAGACATAATCAAACCCCGCTTGCTTAATAGTATGTAGCAAATCTTGTCGAAGCTGATATGTATCGCCACTATTTAATAGTGTAGAATCGCACAACTCGATAGCCTCTTTTAACGATTGTCCCATACTATCACCTTCTATTTCCAAATTCTCTAGATGTTTAAATGTTTCAAAATCAACTTGATCAGTGTCTGCTTGCCTTTCTTTTATACGTTGAAATCTTAACTCAATAGGAACATCTAGATGTATAAAATAAACTCCCTTTGATTTTAAATACTTAACCTCTAATGGATGTCTAACACTATCAAAAACTACATAATGACAATCCTTTGAAACCGCATCATTAAAACATTTTTCTGCAAAATAAGTTAATCCGTTTTTAGTTTTTAAATCATTAGCATGGTGAATTAATGTTTCTCTATCCTGAGTTAATCCTAGACCAGCTACATAATCTCGAACAATAGCGGACAAAGAAAATGCTGAAAAACCAACGTCCTCTAAAATATGACAAACGGTAGACTTACCAGAACCATTAAGACCAACAATGCCCAGAAACATCTTTTTTTTCATGTTCAAAATTATACAATATTAAAAAAAATATCTCTATTTAGAATTATTTGGTAAAGATTGTATAGAATCGATATGCAATGTTTGAGTTGGAAACGCAAAATTCACACCTAATTTATCAGCCAAAACCAAAATATCATGCAATAAATCATGACGCGCTTTCAGCTCTTCTTCCCAATTTGGAACTTGAAAAAAACAATACAATAAAATTTGAACTGATGAATGAGATAAATCGTTTAAATATACATAAAATCCTTCTTTTTTTGTGTAAGGTTTATCTAAAATGAGTTGTCGAATGCCATCACAAAATAAGTTAATATCTTGAACAGATGTGGAATAAATAACATCTAATTTTGTAGAATATCTACGAAACTGACGTTGTCCTAGATTATCAACAACCGATGTCAATAAAATAGAATTTGGTAATACAACAAGAGAATCATAAAATGTTCTAATTCTAGTCGAACGAAACCCTAAATGCTCGATTACACCTTCATGATTTCCAATTTTTACCCAATCCCCAATATTAAACGGCCTATCAGAAACAACTGTTACAGACCCAAAAATATTAGCAATAGTATCTTTGGCAGCCATTGCAATGGCAAGTCCACCTATTCCCAATCCAGCAACTAAACTTGCTAAAGGCAACTTTAACAATTCTGCAACTGACAATACACCTATCATAAATACAATAACTTTCAGCACACGCGTAATTAAAGGCACCAACAAATCATCAAACTTTGATTCTGTTTGTTGAGTCTTAACGCTTAAGTGATATTGAAGTAAATCTGTAAATCGCCATCCCAACAATACAAACCCAACATATGAAATGATCTTTGCTAATTGAAAAACAACAGTAAAGTCAGCAAGAAATAAATTAAAAAATGAAGAAATAGAAATAAAAATCCAACCAAATAACATAATATTAAATGGCAAAACAAAAACTCGTTTACTCAATTTATTTAAATCATGAAATTGAATTAATGATAGCGAAGACAAACAAAATGCATTTAACAGTCTAGCAGCAATATAGCTTGTAACAATACTTAGAAAAACAGCAGCCAACACAAAAAGCCACGTTTTAAAAGTCAAACTTAAAAAAGTCATATTCAAAAATGTCGAATTTAACATAGTATCCATATTTTTATTGTTACAAATGAAAATTAAATATTCAAGAAAAACGATCAAAAAAACAAAAAATTAAACGTGACTTGAACTAAACTCTATCATAAAATAAAATAGATAGCCAACATAAACAAAGAGATATAATGAGCAAAAAAAATATAATTGTTAAAAAATTTGGTGGGACATCTGTCGGTTCAGTTGAACGTATTAAAGCGGTTGCTGAAAAAGCTATCAAAGCCAAAAATGATTATGACAACGTGGTTATTGTTGTATCTGCAATGGGAAAAACAACAAATCAACTTGTTACCCTTGCAAAAGAAGTGTCTGACAACCCAACACCTAGAGAATATGACGCATTAATATCTACAGGAGAAAATGTATCGGCATCATTACTTGCGATGTGTATCCAAGAAATGGGAGAAAAAGCTATTTCATTATCGGGATTTCAAGCTGGTATCATGACAGAATCTCGATTTTCAAAAGCCAAAATTGTAAACATCAACACAGACCGTATTTATAAAGAACTTAACGACAACAACATTGTAATTATTACTGGATTTCAAGGATTTACCCAATCTGAAAAATCAACGGATATCACAACTATCGGAAGAGGAGGCTCAGATACTTCAGCAGTTGCACTAGCAGCCTCTTTAAATTGTGAAGTCTGTGAAATATACACAGATGTAGATGGCGTTTACACCACAGACCCAAGAAAAGTTAAAAATGCATCAAAAATTAAAAATATTTCTTATGAAGAAATGCTCGAATTAGCATCATTAGGAGCTAAAGTATTGCACCCTAGAGCAGTTGAATGTGCAAAAGAAAATAACATAACATTACATGTTCGTTCGTCATTTGATGACATTGAAGGTACATATGTAAAGGAGGCAAACAAATTGGAAGTTACTATCCCCGTCACTGGTATCGCATTTAGCGACAACGAAGCCATTGTATCTGTACATGATATTCCAGATCATCCTGGTGCAGCTGGTATATTATTCTCAAGATTAGCCGACGAAGCAATCAATATTGATATGATTATTCAAAGTGCTGAAAAACAAGACAAAAACACAATTTCATTTTCTATCATAGAAGATGATCTGACCGCAGCTAAAAACATTGCGGAAGTAGTTTGTTCAGAATTAAATGCTTCAAAAGTTACATCAAAAACATCTATCGCAAAAATTTCTGTTGTTGGAGTTGGGATGATATCAAGGCCAGGAATAGCGGCAAGAATGTTTAGTATTTTAGGACAAAATAATATTAATATTTTACGAATTACAACATCAGAAATAAAAATTTCATGTGCAATCTACAAAGAACATTTAGACAAAGCGATTGAGTTACTTCATAAGGAATTTGAACTAGAAAAATCACTATGATTATAGTGTTACTATATTGCTTAACAGTCTTAATAGGTTCAATACCATTTAATGTTTGGTTAAACCCTAAAATTGAATTAAAAAACAAGAATTCATCAGAAATTTCCGTATCAGCTTCACCCTTTATGACCTATTATTCTCTTTCACTATTACTTCAATTTACACTTGGATATGGTATAACCCTACTACTTCAAAATAGACTTTATTATGACAACGATATTTTTTTAATTATTGGATTATTACTGCTAATTAGTAGCCACTGCTGGCCAATATTTAATGGATTCAAACCCAATAAACATCCACTTTTTTTAATTACAGGTATGATGTCAACATTTTACACACCTTTCATATGGATTATTCCATGTTGTTATCTCATTTTTTCAATCGTATTAAATTCTCAATATATTGCGTATCTCGTAACCATTTTAAGTTTACTTGTGTTTTATTTACTAGTTGATAACATACCAAATACATTTTTGTTTTTAACAATTGGAACCTTTATTGTGTTTATAGTTTTATTTTACACGAACATCTTTAATGTTTTAGAAAATAAAACCAATACACTTTACACTCAATTTATAAATCGAATTTAAATTTATCTTAACGCGACTGAACGAAGCCAATAATCTTTTTTAGATCCTCTTAACAAATCAATTCGTATTGTATTAGCCCCTTTTCGTAAGAAATTTTTAAGAGATAATGTAAATTCTCTAAATTCATCAGAACTTACAGACATCCCTCGAACAACAAGCCTATCATTTACAGACATTGAAATGTAAGCAACATCATCATTGGATGTTAAATCTGTATCAATATTATGTTCAAGAATCAAATTTGTATGATCTAATGAACTTAAATTAACGTTTAATTCTAAAAAACTAGAGCCTGGATTAAATAACCTAAACGAATTAAATTGATTATCCCTATTGCTATCTACCCCAGACGATTTAACATCAAAATCTCCTTTAGCATCTCCACCAATAAATGAAATGAAATATTGTGACTCTGAATTGGATTGATTATCCATCAAAAACGATTGAGTATCAACTTCTGAAGGCACAGATTTAATACTGGGCTCTGTACAATCAGAACGTTGAAACAAATGTCGTGTATCTAAAACAGGGGACGCTATACTTGTTTGATGATAATTCACCCAAGGATCTGTTGGCTTTCCTGCATATATCCAACCTTGAATATTTCCTGGAACGTCAACTTTTAGATAAGAATAGACTTGATCCAAAACAGTATACGACTCTCCTTGTTTTACATACCCAACTATTGGAGACTCTGTACTATACGGCTCTTGTCTAACGTTCAATCCATCCTCAAACAATACAACAACTTTATCACGTGAAGCTTCTGTCCAATTTTTATCGACATTAGCATAAATCCAACCCTCTTTGGAATCCTCAAGTTGAATTTTGTAATAAGACACCTTTCCTGCCACAACATTATAACGATAATGATGATGTACTTGACCAAGTATCTCATTTCCAGATTCGATATCAGATCGCAATGTTATTCCTGTATTTTTTAAAACTGTAACCGATGCCGGCAACCCAGCAAAAAGCACTCCTTTCAACAAAAATCCTAACAAACAAAGTGTGATTAATTTAAACATTTTTTTCCTTTCTTTATTAAAAAATAAATAACAATTAATTAAGATACTAACAACAAATTGCTAAAACTCAAAATAGTTATATTAAAATCAAGAAAATAATATTAAAAAATTAGAAATCAATTACATTAATACGTCGATTAATCCAGAACATGGGATCAACTCGAATACCTTGAACACTTAACCCTAAATGAAGATGAGGACCTGATACTATTCCTGTTGCACCCATTTTTCCAATCTCATCACCACCACGCACAATATCATTTGGTTTAACTAGCAACGTATCAAGATGACAATAAATAGAAATGACACCAAAACCATGATCAATCATGACTGTATTTCCATGAATTTTATAAGGTTCTGACAGCAACACTTTTCCAGCCTGAATGGCTGACACCTTTGTTCCAATTTTATTAGAAAAATCTACTCCTGAATGAGATGATACATTTCCATTATTGTAATATCTTACTTTTCCAAATGTTGAACTTATTCTTCCCTGAGCAGGTTCTAAAAAATCCCCTGTAAAATAGCGACGGGATGTTTTGACATTAAATGCCTTTGAAATGGCTTGCAATTCTTGCTTACGAGACGATGTATCTTGAGATATTTTTTTTGATTTATCAGATAAATTTACCTTTCCTTTTTTCTTTGGAGGATGATTCAATGTAATCGAAAAATGTTCGTACAACGTTGATCCTTTAGCCGATTTCAATGACAAAATAAAAACATAATCACCAGACGATTTAAATCGAGATGCGCCTAAATAAGCTACATAAACAACCTTACTGTCAGACTTGGATTCAAGAAACAAACTACATTTTCTTCCAACAAAATTACATTTATACGATATCAACTCACTATCAGCGACTATTTTTAAAAAAAGAGTATCCCCCATCTGTAAAGTTTGACTCGATAACATCACATCAAATGATTTAGAAAAACCATAAGTGCTCAAGAACAACATGAAAAAAACAATATATTTCATCATAGAGAACACTTATTTTAAACGATCAGACAACGGGATTTCAAATGAAATTTGCTTACCCTGTGTTGGATGTTTAAAAGACAAAAAATAAGCTTGAAGATGTTGTCCATCTGTAAGTTTGGAACGACCATACTCGACATCGCCAACGATAGGATACCCCATCTCACTTAAATGAACTCGAATTTGATGCGTTCGACCTGTTTTAATGGTAATATCACACAATGTTTTGGTATTGAATCGTTTAAGAACTGTAACCGTAGTTATAGCCTCTTTTCCATTGGGATCAACACGATATAAATGTCTTTTTGTTGCATGCCGACTTATGGGGCGATTAATATGATACACATCTCGAAGCAAATTTCCCTTAACAACAGCATAGTATTTTTTTTGAACAGATCTGGATTTAAATTGATCTTTTAAAGCCTCCATAGCCTGCTGATTTTTTGCAACAACCATAACACCCTCTGTCATTTTATCGAGACGATGAACAATTCCAAAACGACTATCAACTGACAAATTCAACATATGCTTACGTTGTAAATAATCACACAAAGAATCTTGATGTGGTAAATCTGTATGTACAACAAGATGTATTGGCTTATTTAATACAACTATAGACTCATCTTCATAAAGACACGCTATATCACCCGTATAAAGTTGTTTCTGAAGGACGACCGTTTCATTAGACACAACAAAAACATCATTTTCCTGTATCAAATAGGAAGGCTTTATCCTCTTACCATTTAGTAAAATAGCTCCTTGTTTAATTTGTTTTTGAATAATTGATCGTGATTGTCCAAGCTGTTCAGATAAAAATTGATCTACTCTATAAAAATCATATTTTTTTTCTACTTTTATGTCCATAAATTAATTCCAATAAAAATAATCCCATAGCAATATTGATACAAATATCAGCAACATTAAAAACTGGAAAAATAGTGATATCAATAAAGTCCACAACATAGCCCAATCTGACACGATCAAGAACATTACCTAGAGCTCCAGCCAACAAAAACACCAATGCATACCTTGAAAAAACAGATTGAATAATAGCCTTTTGAAACCATATACTTCCTACAATAACAACAACAGCAACACTCGTTAAAAATAAACGCTGATTTTCAAATACTCCATAAGCTGCACCATAATTATGAACTAAAACAAAAGATAAAAAGGGACTGACAACATCTACAGCTTCATAAAACGATAAATAGTTTGAAGATAGAAATTTTGTAATTTGATCAAAAAACACAAGTAAAAAAACAAAAAAATAGTGCTTTAACTTCAAAATAATGCTACAAAAAATTCACCCAAAAAATAAAATAGTAGTCCAGATAATAATAGTAACCCTGTGGCAAATCCAATTCCTCGAAAAATCCCAATACAAAAATTTAGTAATAACATCCGCGTTGGATTAATAGCTAAACCAATGACGGCATCAAACTTTGTTTGACGAAAAACTTCCGTTAATAACTTAATAGAAACATTAAATTCTTCAATCAATTGTTGCTGTCTCTCAATACGTTGGTTGAGATCTTTGGTTGTATTAAATTTTTCTTCGTCTAAATGACGTTTTGCATGAATAGCCTCATCAGATATGACATGATTACGACTGGATAAATTATCTAATGTATCTCGTAATAAATCTACTTCGATATCAGTTTTCATTTTGGCTCCCTATAACAGCTATTCCTGGCAAAACCTTACCTTCTAAAAATTCGAGACAAGCGCCTCCACCAGTTGATATATGTGTCATAGTAGCACTTAATTGAACTTTTTCAAGTGCGGCAATAGAATCTCCACCACCAACAATTGTAGTCGCATTTGACGATGATAAATACCGAGCACATTGACACGTTCCAGTTGAAAATTCGTCCACTTCAAAGACACCTAATGGACCATTCCAAACAATCATTTTGGCATCTGCTAATACGTGCTTGAGTGTCTGTAAGGATTGCTCTCCTACATCAACACCCATCAGTGACGACTCTATAGAATCAATTAAAACCGTTTTGATACATGTTGGAGCCTGAATAGAATCTGTTACAACAACATCTTCAGGCAATATAAGCCGCTTTCCTAATGATTTAGCTTGATCAATTAATTCTTTTGCAAGATCGATATAGTCGTCCTCATACAACGATTTACCCACATCATAGCCTTCAGCTTTTAAAAAGGTAAAGGCCATGGCTCCACCAATGACAAGACTATCCACCTGTTGAAGAAGTTGTTTGATGACTTCTATTTTACTTGATACCTTAGCCCCTCCAATTATTGCAACATAAGGTCTGTCGGGATGACGTAAAGCTCGAGATAAAAAATCAACTTCCTTTTTAACCAGTAAGCCCATATAAGATGGTAGTAGTTTAGCCACACCAGCCGTTGACGCATGCGCCCGATGTACAGCTCCAAACGCATCTTGAACAAACAAATCAGCTAGTTGGGCTAATTGTTGAGAAAAACGTGTATCATTTTGAGTTTCTTCGTTATGGAAACGCACATTCTCTAGCAGCAATATCTGACCTGATTGCAACTCGGAAACAGCTTGATAAACGGTGTCGCCAACTGTATCTGAAACAAAATTAATGTTGTACGAAAAATTTGTTTTTATATAGTCATATACAGCTTTAAGACTATAAGTTGAGTCTACCTGTCCTTTTGGACGCCCTAAATGAGCTATCAACACAATCTTAGATCCGGCAGACAGCAAAAAATCTATTGTAGGCAACGACTCTCGAATACGTGTTGCATCTACAACCTGCCCATGATTCATGGGCACATTAAAATCAACACGAACCAAAACAACTTTATCGTTCAGTTCAGAAGATGTTAAATCTTGAATGGATGGATACGTCAATGTATTAACAGTCACAACTATGAAATAGCTTTGATTAAATCTACTACTCGAGCAGAGTAACCAATCTCGTTATCGTACCAAGACACAACTTTTACAAGTTTTCCATTTACCATTGTTGATAAAGAATCAAAAATAGAAGAATGTGTATTTCCAACTATATCAATTGAAACAAGAGGTTCGTCAGAATATTCTAAAATACCTTTCATACTTGTCTCTGCTGCCTGTTTCATCATGTGATTGACATCTTCTTTAGTAGTCTCTTTTTCAACTTCAACAACCAAATCAACAACAGATCCATCTGGCACAGGAACTCTCATCGCCATTCCGTCAAGTTTTCCAACTAATTCTGGAATGACTAATCCAACAGCTTTGGCAGCACCTGTTGTCGTTGGAATGATAGATTGTGTTGCAGCCCTTGCACGTCGTAAATCTCCATGAGGCAAATCAAGAATTCGCTGATCATTTGTGAATGCATGCACTGTTGTCATATATCCTTTAACTATTCCTAAATTATCTTGCAACACTTTCGCTATCGGAGCAAGACAATTTGTTGTACACGATGCATTTGAATACGCATTAATGTTAGTTGAAATGACTTCAGA
This sequence comes from Rickettsiales bacterium, assembly GCA_038120575.1. Classification (GTDB taxonomy): domain Bacteria; phylum Margulisbacteria; class Marinamargulisbacteria. Next base: position 13,040 of record JAYOLY010000014.1, on the reverse strand, counting down.
GTTTACACCCAATACAACGGTTGTAATGCTTGATTTTGCTGGAACAGTTAAAATAACTTGCTTAGCGCCAGCATCAATATGATCTAAATAGCCACCTTTTTCAGAACGATCTGATGTGAAAATTCCAGTAGACTCAATAGCGACATCAACTCCAAGCTGGCCCCAAGGAAGATCTTTTGGGTTTTTAATCGCATAAATTGGAATTGTTTTTCCATTTACAACAATAGCATTATCAATACTAGCTATTGTCCCATTAAATTTTCCATGTACAGAATCGTATTTAAGTAAGTGTGCAAGTGTTTTAGAATCGGTTAAATCGTTAATCGCAACAATTTCAATATCAGAATGCAATAAAGCAAGCTTAAATACATTACGTCCAATACGTCCAAAACCATTAATAGCAACTTTTACCGTCATATATAAACCTCACAACAAAATTAATACAAATAACTATATGAAATTACACCTTTTAGGTCAAGTAGCTACAAAATCAGCTTTTTTTACATTTCAATACAAAAATAAAAAAATATAAAAAAATTTAACAAAAAATAAAAATAAAAAATAAAAAATATTAATAAAATTAAAAAAGATGTTTAACAAAACAAAAAAAACATACTAAATAATTAAATTATTTAACCATTAAAGGATAAAAAATGACAAATGTAAGTAATACTGGTGGTACACCTCCTCTGCAAAACGATCAACCCAAAGAACCTGTATTACAAAGAGTGAGTAATATTTTAACTAAAGCCTTAAACTCAGGCGATTTTTAAGGAAATACTATTTTACCTGGATTAATAGAAAATCTTAAAAACCCAACTTCAACCGATCCAAAAGAAAAACTGAAAAGTTTGAAAGGCAAGCTCTTTCCAGACCAAAAACTTCCTCAACTACTTAGAGACAAAAGAAAAGAAATAATAACATTACTAAAACAAAATAACATCGACATATCAACATTAGAAGAAGAAATCATTAAAGAACAACAGTCCCTGTTCGATACATATTTAGAGTTGATTGAACAAATGAATAAAAGAGAAGAAGAGTTGATATCAGAAATTATGAATTTGGAACAGTCCGTTAAGGAAAAAGATTTGAAAGAAGAAACATTATTAGCTGAAATTACAAATTTAAAACTCAAATTGTCAGAGCAAAGCAAAGAAAGTTCTTCAACTAACATGACTCAAAATGCTATGGGTTTGAGACAAAATTTAAATAAAAACGAAGGCACGTAAGTATTGATATCTCAAAAAAACCATTTTACTTTAAAAGTTTATGGTAAAATTTTACAAAAAAAATAAATTAAAAAAATAAAACAATGAAACCACCTGGACTCAATAGCCCCAACTTTCTCTTTAAAAAAAAAACAACAATTAGAATCAATAGTATTTCAAAACGCCTAACAAAGGCTAACAATATCGATGATAGAGTAAAATCTAAAATGGTTGCTGAAATAAATGCTATACAACATTCTCTTTCTGGGGTATTAGAAAAAACACTTAGTAATTCCCAAATCAATAGCAATCTTATACAAATTGAAACAACATTAAATAGATTTGATAAACAAACATTATTAACTGAAGAACTAACAGAGTTGTTAACAAAAAAGGAAAGCCATCAAAGAGTTATTGAAAAAGACTTTGATGAAGAACATCGATTCAATGATCTAATTGAAAAAATCTCACAAATTGTTCTAGATATGCTTGAGTATGTAAAGTTAAATCAATCAAATTTGGATAACTTTAATGACAATGTACAAAGAATAAAAACAGTCATAAACTCATTTGATCTAAAAATTTTAGAAGAAAAAGGGTATCTTGTTCTGAATGATAGTACAAAAACTGCTGATGAAAAAATTGAAGACTTAAACACGCTAATTAGTCAAATCTCTGAAAGCAATATTGCAAAAATAAAAGAAAAATATGATTTAGATGAAACGCTTACAAAACTTTCAGAATCAATTCATAATAACGATATAAGTGGAAGTAAAGTCATTATTGAAGAGATAATGAGTCAGGCAATCTCAATACTTTATCCAGAACAAAATAAGTAAGGCAATTATAATTATATGCTATAGTATAAAGCATGCTAACACTGTCAACTATTACACTTCGACTGATTCAATTAAAGCTCAAACACCCATTTAAAACAGCTAAGCACACTCTTATCCACAAACCTTGTATTTTAATTGAAACACCCTATCAAGATGACTCTATTTTTTCTGAATGTGTTGCCCTGCCCATAGCTGGCTACACCAACGAAACCGTTGAAACCGCTCGCCGTACACTGATTCAGACCATTGTCCCTTTAATTTTAAATAAAACGTTTGAACATCCAAGCGACTTAGCCACACTTTTAAACTCCAAAAACCCCAATCATCCTATGGCCAATGCCTCAGTAGAGATGTTGTTTTGGCAACTTGCAGCACTACAACAAAATCAATCACTAGCTCGTTTTATTGGCGGAACACAAAACCACATTCCAGTGGGCATTGCTATTGGAATTCAAGACTCTTCAGACAAAACAATAGCCAACATTAACGATGCCATCCAAAAAGGCTATAAAAAAATAAAACTAAAAATTACACCCAATACAAACTTTAATATTTTCAAAGACATTCGAAAGCATATTGGACCATCTTTTCCTTTAATGGTAGATGCTAACGGATCGTTTAATGTGAACCATATATCGCTTCTTAAACAACTAGACCCATTTAACCTATCTATGATAGAACAACCCTTTGAAAAAAATGCCTTTGACGAACACCATCAGCTACAACAAGAACTAAAGACCCCCATTTGTTTAGACGAATCTATCGAAACTCTTGCAGACACTCACCAACTGATTGAAAAAAAATCTGGCCATATTGTTACCATAAAACCTGGCAGAGTTGGAGGATTAAGCAATGCGATTGAAATCGCCAAATTATGCAAAAAAAACAATATCACCTTATGGTGTGGAGGAATGCTAGAAACGGGGATTGGACGAGCCTACAATGTTGCATTTGCATCATTAAAAGAACTGACACTTCCAAGTGATTTAGCTCCAAGTTCTCATTATTGGGATCAAGATATTGTTATTCCAGAATGGACAATGTCCAAAGATGGAACTGTTGCTGTTCCGTTTAACAAACCTGGACTGGGGGTAGATATTAACTACCATGAATTAAAAAAAGTAACCCTAGAAAAATTGACACTATCATGATGACATTTAAAAAAAAATATGAACAACTGCTTTCAAAATCTATCAGCGACCACATCGTTCAATGTCGCCACCACCTCCATCACTATCCCGAATTGTCCTTACAAGAATTTAAAACTACAACCTTCCTAAAAAAAGAATGTCTTAAACTGAACAGTATTGATCTTGAAACGTTAAATCCAACTGGATTAATTGGAACCATCAAAGGATCTCAACCTCACCTACCCCCCATTGCGTTAAGAGCTGATATTGATGCGTTGCCAATTCAAGAAGAAACAACATGTTCATTTAAATCGATACATCCAAATATCATGCATGCCTGCGGTCATGACGTTCATACAAGTTGGTTACTTGCCACCCTCTACTTGCTTGATCGCTACCCACCAAAACAAGATGTCATCTTTATTTTTCAGCCTGCAGAAGAAATAAGTGAAGGCGCTAAAATTGTCTTAAACACGGGAAGACTTAAACACTGTCATGCCATCTATGGCGGTCATGTTGATTTAAACTACCCTATTGGACAATTTGTGGTTCATGATGGCTACATTTCTGCCAATAGCACAACATTTTCTATTACTTTTAAAGGAAAAAGTAGCCATATCGCACGACCCCATCAAGGAGTCTCCCCCTTACCTGCCTTATCAGACATGATACACACAATTTCAACACTAGCCACTACTATGCAAAATAAACAAAGTCCAGCTCTGGTGGGAATTGGAACCATTCAATGCGGAACAGCCATAAATATCTCGCCAGAAACAGCCACAATAACAGGATCCATTCGATCGTTTACTTCAAAAACAGAAGAAACAATACTGAAGACCCTAAAAAAAGCTCTTAAAACAATTGAAACAACCTACAAGATATCAACCACATTAGTCAGCACTCAAAAAAGTCCTGCAATTAAAAATAATAAAAAAACAAACACCATTGCAACACAAGCCATAGAAAAAGAATTCGGAAAATCTGCCCTTAAAATGTTGAAAAGCCCTAACTTGGGAAGTGAAGATTTTGGATTTTATTCAACTCAAATCCCAGCAACATTTATTCGTGTAGGATCACGCCAAAAAAATCAGTCAATTTTACCTGCCCATAACCCTAAATTTTTTGTTGATGATGATGTTATTTTTTCAGGAGCATTAGCCTTTTTCAGACTATGTTCATAGCCTCGTATTAAACCGTTCCAACACGCTCCATTAGATCTGATAATCCGACAGAATTAGGTTTAGATTTAATCATTGATGTTGAGAAAATATGTTGAATTTTATCAATTTTATTATCTTGACGTTTAGATATTAATTTTGCCGCTTTACTAAACGAAGCATAGGTATCTTTTAAAACAAAAGAAGAGTCAATCGTCTTAATCGACAATTGAATACAATCAAACAAACTATCAAAATGTTGAATAGGTTGCACCAATAACACTTTCACAAAAAACCAATCCGATTCCGTTATCTCTTCCATCAATTGCACAAAGCAACATTCGGAAAACCGGCCAGCAGAATCAAACAAATGACTGATGAAAAGTTGAATTTGAATGACAGTCAATAATGAGTGTCGTTTTGATGCAATAATGTGATGAAAAGACTCGCTATATGATTTATTTTTTTGAATAGAAAAAGAAGGCACATCATAGACTCTATGTTGGGTTATTTCTTTAAGGAGTCGTCCTCTAGAATCTAAAAACCCTTGCGCTACTAGATAGCGATGAAACACTGTTGCATCTGAAGACTTAATATTATGATTGATTAAATCTTCTACAGTTACAAAAACAGAAACATGTGAAATCCATTGTGAAACCAATTCAAGCTGTAACTGATCTGAAATAAATCGTAAATACGGCTTAAATATATTATAAATTAACGTTGTATACCCCAAATCTAACAAAGCCATCACATCTGTTTGGTCAAACAACTTTAAAAATGTCTCTAGCCAAGTCACATCCAAACTAAATGAACTGAAATAGCCAAACTCAACAGATAAACGTCTCATCAACAAAACATGTGATAATACATCTAATCGAGTTAATTGTGTTTCATGATTTAATATATTAAAGAACTTATCAAAATATAGTTTTGATTCCGCCATAAGATAATCTGGGTTTTCAATCAATTTAAAATAATACTCCGATTCTTTATCTACAAAAGACAAATACAATGTTGAATGAGTAATATAGACCGATAAATCAGCTAAATTGGTTAATGTACAAAGTCCTCTAGAATCAATTAAATTATATTTTTCAAGCCAAGTTTTAAACAACGAACCGTACTCTATTGGACTCCAAAACTCTTCAGCCGTTATGTCCAATTTACCACCTGAACATAAACATGAAGATAGGTTTAAAACATGTCGGTCTGGCACATAATGTGTCGCAAAATCAGCTGTCACATAGTCATCAAAAAAATCTACAATATATGTTTCATATGTTTGTTGATCAAAAAAAGATGTCATACGATACGAACATATAATCTCAAATAATGAATATCTATTAGATTTTAATGTAGTCACGACATCTATAAACTGATCAATAACAGTGTCTGATTGATTAACCGAATGAGACCATAACTCTTCCATAGCAGCCTTACATTGAAATAAAACATGAAAATCTAAAGATAAAACCTGTTTCAAATCAGAAAAGGATTCATCAATTAAATGACAAACATCCAATGGAAAATGAAAAAAGAAAAACAACATAATTTCTAGATACGGAACCAATAAGTCCGACTTAATAGATGACTGATTGTCTTTTTTTAACTCAGTTTGAAATAAATTTAAAACTAAATAAATCCATTTTTTTGAATATCCAAACGAATCCTGATTAGATTGATTAATCATCAGCCCATAACAAAGGTTATCCCTTGTTTTAACTGTCAACATAGGATCCACCAAATACTGAACACAACGTTGTTCGGATAATAACGAAAATTGATGAAAAATAAATGACGTGTAGTCGTTATCATCAACAACATGATCCATCATGTCATTTAACACCATCTTATAAAATGAACTATCGCTATAAGAACTAAATATAAGACTCGTCAACGACTCTGGGCGAGCAAGCTTAATATCTTCATTAACGTGATTAAACAGTTGCTCATCAGCTGAAAAATGACTTATAAGTTCTGGTGCTATATTCATAAACAAGGTCATCATAAATTGACGCTGTTGAGATTTTGAAACTAAAATTTGATGTAAATACACATAAAACAAATCCAATTTCGAAGACCAATCAGCTTGATTTAAATGAATTAAAAATTTATCTTTCTGAATTGGAGAAAATAAGTGATTTAAAATATAACCATCAGCATCAATCAAACGAGCTTGCCTCAATAAGAAAAGACCCTGTAAAATTGTTTCACGAGTTAAAGATGAGTTATCAAATTCATCTAAAGTTAGTCTATATAAAGAAAAAAACTGATTAAACAACCACAGAATAGATTGTTTTTTGGTTAACAAGCAATATGAAGCAAAGCGTAATATGAAAGACAAAAATGCTTCATGTTTCATTTCAATAGCGTGTTGAACTAAATAAACAACATTATTTTTTGGAAGCTCGTCCTCTTTAGTGCCTTCATTTGAATGAACATTAAAATAACGTTCAAATAGATCAGGAAAATAAGCATCTAAAGGTAACTCATAAGATGCATAAATGTCGCAAAACTCAAAAATAAACTCATGTTTTGCATCAATTAATTCAACTAGATAATTATAGCTAAACTGATACCACTGTGATGACGGCTGATTAAGCATAGTTGAAAAAGAAACGATATCTTGACTGTCTATGCGAGCCTGTAAAAATCTTGAAAACAAAGGATGCAGTCGAATACGGTCAAAAAACAACAAGGCAGCATCATACGAGCACGTTGAAATAGCAGGAAAAACTAACGAAAATAATGCATCATCAGAAACAACTGAAACATCTAAAAACAACGACAATTCAGGAACATGCTTATCTGATATAGTGTTAAATAATGACGTTTGTATCCATGTCATTAACAACGATTGCGAGCTACTTTTTGCAAGTAAAAAAGCAGCAATATGAAGCAACTTATTAAACTGATCTTCAGTATATTGTGAATAATCTAAAGCTCGAACATAATCAACTAGACCATCCAAGATGTCTACTAACATAATGGTATCTTGTAAACGATTAGAATGAAGAGATAAGAGATCATAAATACTGTTTTGTTTATCCCAATCTCGAATAAACACATCCAACAAATCTAACTCCCAAAGATGATGCTGAAAATGCAAAAAAACATACATATCATGACGACCACTTGATGTTCGAGCTAAGGCATCAATTTTTTTATAGGCATACTCTTTTTGATACAAATCAAACGATTGATTAGCTGTTAATGACATTAAGTATGACAAAAAATGAGACGTAGCATCTTGAAAAACATCTTTCGAAAACAAATGAGATACAACTTTTTTTAATAATGGATCTAATGTAGATACTTTTTGAATTGGGTAATTTATAATATTTAAAATCTCATTATAAAACGACTCATTTTCAAATTGAAAAACAAAATCTTCAACCAAAGCCTGTTGTACGGTCGAGCAAATAAGGCGTTTTAATCTTAACAATTGATCTGGTAATAACAGTCCTTTCAAATAATGAAAAACAAAAATACTAGACTCAAAATAATTAAATTGAGACAACATTTTTTCAACTTGATGATATAAAGTAAAATCAGTTTGAAACGTGCTATATGTCATGGCATGACTAAGTGATGTTGCAAAGCGTTCAGTTAGTAAAATAGATTTAAACAACATTGGATTATTAACAGCTATATCTAGTAAATATGTCGAATCTTTATGATCGAGTAAAGAAGCTCCTAATTGATTCAAATACGTCTTTGACATCAGCATTGGTAAATAATCACATTGTTTTAAAATATCAATTTGATCTTCAAACATCAGATCGGTGGTATAGCACAATGCAGAATAATGCGCATGTTGATACACTTCATATTGATTTAATGACTCCAACACTGTCGAATCAATAGAATGTAAAAAAGGTCGAAAATAGCGATAAATAAACGCTAGTCGATGAGTTAGTTTTAGTTGAACAAATACATTGAGTAATCCAGTTAAAATAGTATTTATTTTTAATACATATTTAGATTCAATAAAATGAATGACACGAAAAAAATCTTGCTTTGATAAATAAGTAAGCCCTAGTAACATAACATAAGTACGATGATACTGATCCTGATTAAAATTAAATACAAGATCAAATAAAGACGTAGAAAAAACGTCGTCAATAAGATTAAACTGATGATTAAATAGAGTAGTAAATCGTTGATTAATACAAAACACTATAAAATCAGCTACATTATGATGAGATACATATGTTAACCATGACAAATTCTTCTGAACTAAATAAAACACTATACTGATAGGCATACTATGTCGAGAAACAAGAGGAGATAATGATGTAAACTGTTGATCAAAATAAAATTTAAATACATCATGATTTAACCAATCATAAATTAAAACATCATTGAGATGACGATGTGTTGTTGTTTGACAAACTAAAAACTGAATAAACAATGATGTTAAATGGTACTTTGATTCTAAAATTACCGTCCAAAATAAATGAGGTTGATAACAAAACAGTAAGGTTAAAATAGGCCCTGTGTACAACGATTTTGTAGAAACCAATCTAAAAAGACAATAGGCCAGTTCGTTAACTTGTTGCGATGACAACTGTTTTGTATTTAAAACAAGTTTCTTAAAGCTAGAGTTTTCAAACATATCCGTTATAAAATCGTCTAAACCATCAACTAAACCATCCTCGTACATCAAATCATATAAAACGGCTACATGATGATTAGTTGAGCAGAAATCAAGGAAATCTTCTTTAGTTACGCATAAAAACAAGGTCTCTTTATCAAATAAAAATAATGCAAGTCCCAAATCAAATTGACATAAATCAAAGAAAATTTGAGGAGATGATAGCAATGTAATAACGTTGCTTAAAACTGACTTTGAATAACCTAATTGATGTAATTTATAAAAAATGTGACTGAACTCAGGAGCTGAAAAAGACTCTAAAAGACGATACTCCTGAAACAAAAAAAACAGTAATTGATCTTTTTTTCCTGACAAATCATCAGAAAATAATTCAACAAAACGAGATACACAAAACTGATCAAGAGCAACATGAGACAATACATGCTTAACAATATCTTGATGAAGTGAATAAGAAAAAATTAGTTGAGTCATAAACGTTGATGACTTTATGTGATTTGAAGATGAATAAGAAATAGTCAAAGCATCATATAACCAACAATGAAGTAAATTAAATAATGCACGATCTAACACATCAGATAAAATGGAATCCACTTTAGGATGCTCTTTTATGTCAACAACACAACGGCATAACCATTCAACATCCGAAAACACAACTCTCTCAGAGTGATCTGATACATCACAATATGAACTATCAACTTTATTAGACACAAAAAAAGAAAATAAGTGCTGAAGTCGTTTTAAAATAACAGTCACATTTAGCCCCAGACACAAATCTTCAAATAATTGTTTTGACAAAGGCTCAACTTGAAACAAATCATTAACGCGTCCATCAGATAATGTTGTTTTAAATGCCAATAACGTATCGATAAGTTGAACAGAATTAAACACCCGATTATGACGCTCTGATTCTAGTGTTTTTTTAATAACTTGATCTAATATGGCCACCATCACGTCATGTTGATTGGAATCTGAAATGAGTTGTCCACTTTGATATAAAGACATCAGTTGTTGTTTTAAAAAAGTTGGAGAAATACATAGTAACTCAAAAAATTGTAACTGTTCATCAAGAGATGACTCAAAATAAAATAAATGCATAAAATAACTAAACTGATCGTTGACAAAAAAATCTGACATAAACTCTCGAAGTAGCCGTAAATTTTTCCAATCCAATAAGGTATAAGATGAAGAAAAAATAATATTTAACATATAAACAATATCTTGCTGATGCTGTTTAGATTCACATGTTTTTAATCTTACTAGCAATACCCCTGCATATTTATAAATCAACATGATAGAGAACGAAAATAAATAAGAAAAACAATACTGATTTTGTTTAAACCGATCACAAGAACTGAAAAAAGCATCATCATTAAGTAGAACCAAGTCATTAAAAGGCAACTTCAACCAAGCTATCAACTCTGAAACCAATTCACATTGGTCATTAAACGACCTTGCCAAAGAATGATCATCAGAATCCGATAAAACTGTTTTTTGAAACCATTGAATAAAAGGATGCTGCAACTCTATCAAAGAGCACTCAAACAAAGACTTAATACAAGGAATTAAATGATGAATAACATAGCTATCCAACGTCTGTTTTTGTTGAAATACAACAAGTAGTAAATCCAACATTTTTTCAATTGCATTCTTAAATTCTGGATAGTCCAGTTGCTGACGATTGTCCAAAGACATCACAAAATCAAGACTAGAGTTTAATAGGGAAATCAACACTATCTCGTTAGATGCTCGATCTGGATGCTGACGAATATCTTCTAGTGCCGCAAATAAAAAATTCACCACTTGATCTGAATGTCGAGAAATCATTATAAATGGAATAATGTGTTGAACAAAAAAAGCTGCATTAGAATCATTAAATAAAAATGGCTTCTTAAATAAAGAAACAAATAACAACACATCACTATTAAACGACTCAAAAAAAGAGTCTATATATGCATAAGAAATTAAAAATAAAAGCTGAAAACTTAAGACCTGTTGTTGTAAAGAAAATTGAGAAGATCCAACCACCATCGATCGAATCGTTTCGATGTGCTTAATAGAAGACTGATCTTTATGTTTAACATGCGTAAGTACTGTCCCCAATTCATTCCCCAACGATTCAGGCAGAAAACACATCGAGTCAGCTAATGTTTTATCCAAAAGATGCCTTACATGAGATTGGTGCTCTAATGTTGTTAACGTTGCTTGAGAAGCTAAATACTCATGAGGATTTTTTAAAATAGTTACAATATCTTGGCTATATTCTGTCATAATATCATACAACACAACGGTCGACTTACCCTCATCAACAGGTTCAATAGAGTCAGAAAAGTGCAATATATCATTTACTTGAACTGCCAATTTCTTTGAGTAAAAATGTCCATCCAACCACATAGCTTTAAACGTCTTTTGAAGATTATTATGCAATTGGGAATCGATATGATGAGTAGAAAATGCATGTAAAAACATATGAATAAACTCTGAATCTGAAAGAAAATACATCGCAAAAAAAGAGGTATATTTATAAAATAAGTCTAACTCTAAATGAGCTATTTTAAACAAATAATCGACAACAACATCATACCCAACTTGTTTGATGATATACATAAACACATAATCGTTTTCTGTTACAGTTAATGTAATACAGTCATCAAAAAATTGAGACAATTTTAAAATCAATAACTTAGATTGAGAAAATTGAAAATCTGTATATAACGTATTAATTAAAGTAGAACGTTGTTTTAGTTGATCAATATAAACTAAAAAATAAATAGAAAACGACTCTAGTCGAACATGTTTAAAATCAAATTCTTTTGATTTAAGGTACAATAATTTTAATAAGTCATCCGATTCTTGAGCTCTATTTGAGCTCGGTTGATCTAGTAAATGTATGAATAAATCAAAAATGAATTTTTCTTTTTGATGCGTTTTATAATAACGTAATAGTTCGTTTAAGAACTGACTATGATACAGTGTTGTCACCGACCAATCAGTCAGCAACACTCTCCAACAGGTTTCTGGCATTGAAAACAAAACCTGCCGAGTTGCTGTACTCCATTGATTGACAAAAAAATAACTATTCCACCAATCCTCACCATTTTTAAAAACAGGATGATAACTCTCTGTTGGTCTAAGACTGACGGCAGAAGCTATTAGATGCCTAATGGTTTGTTTTGAACATGAAAAAGACCCACCCTGAAAAAATTCAGTAACTGTTTTAGCAGGTAAAGACAAACAAAACAATTGAATATATAAAGTCGAAAATGGTGTTAAATACGTCGCATCAATCTGCTGCTGTAGCGCTAGAATCATTTGACGTTGAAACATATATGCATTTAAGCGAAAATGACAAATAAATAACAACCCTAACACAGAAAAAATAGATTCCAATGAAGACAACAAGTCTGTCAATTTATGCTTTATTGATTCTGAAATATCAACATCAACATCTGATAAATTTAAAACAGATTGATCAAAAGAATTTAAAACAAGATCTATATCAGATAAAATCAATTTTAAACGAGATAAAACAGAGTCAATCATATCGCTCCAAGTCAATCGTTCGAACATGTCTAGAATAAAACGTTCAGAAAGCAATCGATATGAAGCCTTTTCAATACGATACGCAGTTATTAAATAATTGAAAACACCATCAAAAAAATGTAGTTTTAAATCTTGCAATGTGTCTTGTAATTGGTCATCACACGTTAAAACTTTTTTATACAATGTAACACTATCATCTGTTGATGCTTCTTTTTTCAGTTCAAGAGAAAGATCTCGACACACCTGACTGAGCGTTTCTAGTTGCTGATTAAACTGACATAACGGACCCTCATGAAAAGAAAACGTTTCATATAGCTTTGACAACTGATCTGTAAAAAATTGATGTTCTTGATCTGACAGTGCATTAGGCTTTGATAACTGTGTAAGACCTAAAAACACATGTATCCGAAACAATTGAATATATATATAAATAGATTGAGTATAGTTAATCATTAACATCACAGACGACACAGACTCCAGCACCCGTTCCACTGCAATTGAGCTATATGTATTTGGTTTACAATGTTGCTGAATAGCAG
>JAYOLY010000013.1:18423-26293 GCA_038120575.1 Rickettsiales bacterium | reverse complement strand
AACTAACGGATCCCGTTACAACTCAGGGACTTTTTATTGAATAATACAACGTTGGGGTTGCTTTTGAAAGAGACCTTAACCAAAAAAAAAAATAGACTACTATACTCAAGGATCACACGCTTGGGTTTAGCTATTGGTGATTGGACAAAAATTCGTCTTAATGTACCTAATCAAGATATACAAGTGTCTAATGTAGATCAAATTTCTTTTGATGGATTATCAAAGCAAGTTTTAAAGCAATTACATCATTTACACTATGCTTTTGCAGAAAAAATGACGTCCACACTTTCTGAAGGTATGAATATCAAAATTGATTTACATACTTTAATGGTGAACCAAATTTCTTATGAAGATTTTCTTAATTCAATAGCAGATGATGTATTTCATATGAACATGTCTGTGAAAGATATAGGTAACGTTAGTATGTTATTGGGGTCAAATTTTATTTCTTTTTTGATGGACAGAATTTTAGGTGGAACTGGGCAAAATCTAAAAAAAGGTCAGTTGTCTGATGTGGAGTTAAAGCTTCTTAATGATGAATTAAGCCAGTTTGTTCAGCCTTTTTCAGAGTCTTGGAAACATATTTTTTCTGTTGATGATGTTGATATGGATTTAACTATTGGGTTTAATCCAGATCAGATGATTTCTTCTCGAGAATCTGTCGTTGTTTTTACATTTTATTTATACATTGGATCAACAGATTTATTAAGAGTTATGGTGGCTTATCCAAGTCGTACTTTAAGAAAAATGATAAATATTAAACTTGCTAAACCTGAAAAAATAATTTCTTCAATTCGTCTTAAAGAATCAACTTTGTCTAAAGTAAATTATGATGTTAATGCTGTTTTAGGATCAACTTTTTTAACCATGAATGATATAGAGTCTTTAGAGGTAGGGGATATTATTACTTTAGATTCAGGACTACATTCTTCAGTGAAGGTTAATTTAGGGGATAATGTTGTACTAAATGCCCAGCCTTGTGTAAGAAATAATCGTTTAAGTTGTCAAATATTGTCTGCAGAGCAATCCGATCTTGTAAATGTTGTTTTAGATTCTGATGAAGATTCAGTTGAATTTGATATGTTATCAGGTTTAAAGGGAGATGTTTCTCATTTAGACAATCAATCTACAATAGATCAACCTGTTCAGCCTAGCTCATTTCAAAATTATGCTGAGTCAGCTCCTCAAAATATTGAGGACAATAATGTTGCTTATGTCCATCAAACTCAAGATCAAGATGTTTTGTTGTCTCAAGTTGAGCAGCCAGGTGTCTCAGGTGATGATGCAGCTTATCAATCTGGTGAGTCTGTTCAACAAAATTTTGAAGAAACAAATACGGATGATAGTTTTTATGATCAAGATGAAAGTTATGACTCGCTTGATGATGAAATAGATTGGGATGAATTTGAGGAAAATTCTTAATCAAAATGTCCTCCTCATGCCATAGTTATGCTGTTATAAACTATAAGGGTGGAACAGGAAAAACATCAACAGCTATTCACATTGCTCATGGCTTAAGTTTAAAAGGTAAGCGTGTATTATTAATTGATACAGATCCTCAAGGTTCAATTTCTCATTATTTTGGAATAAAGTCAGACAAAACATTGTTTGATTTGCTTATTCAGCAAGAACCTATCCAACATTGTATTACTAACTTAAGACCTAATTTAGATGCTATTTTATCAAACGAACGTATCTTTCCTGCAGAAATAAAGATGGCTAAAGAAAATCAAAGAGAATATATTCTTGCTAGGGCTTTATCAGCGCTTAATGGATATGATTTTGTCATTTTAGATTGTGCTCCATCTATGAATATTTTAAATCAAAATGCCTTAGTTTATGCCCAGAAATTATTATTGCCGGTTTCAATGGAATATTTGTCTTTAATTGGTGTAAAGCAACTATTGAAGAATATTAAAATCATTAATAAACTATTTAATAAGAAAGTAAAAATCTCTAAGGTTATTCCGACTTTTTTTGATAAAAGAAATAAAAAGTCAAAAGATATTTTGGAAAGTTTAAAAAGAGTGTTTCCAAATATTGTTTCCGAACCGGTGGGAATTAATGTTAGAATGTCAGAAGCACCGGGAAAAAAAATGACAATTTTTGAATATGATCCGAATTCATCTGTTGCAGAGGATTATTTATTAATTGTAGAGGAGATGTTAAACAATGTCTGATGAGAAAAAATTTATTGATCCTTTAGAAGATTTAGATCCCATTATGCAAGAAGCATTTTCATCTCGTCCAGAAGATACTGTAAATATGAAGGCAACTGAAGTTAACTCTTCAAATCAGTCGGAATTTTCTCAGCAAAAAATTACGGTTTCTAATGTTGAATTTCCTGAATTAGAAGAGTCGTATCAAGGCAAAAAGTTAGAAAAGGGTGTGTTTAGTAATATTCCAGTTCAGGTTTCAGTTGAATTAGGAAGATCTACAATTTCTTTAAAAGAGATTTATGACTTATCTGAAGGCTCAATTATTGAATTAGATAGACTGGTTGGTGAACCTCTGGATTTAGTTATCAATGGTCAAACTATTGCTCAGGGTGAAGTTGTTGCAATTGATAATAATTTTGGATTGAGAATAAAATCCATCGTTGCTTCTCCTAAAATTTAAATGGGTGTTACATATTATCTCCAAGTTTTCGTTGCTTTTGCAATTATAGGAGCCTTGTTATTTGTTTTTTATAAGGCTTTGTTTATGTACAAGAAAAATATCTACAAAGGCGACATTGTTTTAAAAGAACGTTTAAGTGTTGATAACCAGACAACTATTTTGTTAATTAAGTATCACGACGATGAATTTTTAATTGCCAATAATCAAAAATCGTTGATGCTGCTTAAAAAAAATGAATCAAAGACGTAAGGTTTGATGATTACTGAACTTTCGTTATAATGTCTTTTATGATCTCTATTTTCAATAACATAGTTAAGCTAAACAGATTTCCTATTTTTTTAATGTTGTTATTAGTTTTTTCTTCGTCTTTATTTGCTCAGTTTCCTGGGGGCGTTAATATTGATGTTGGAGCATTAGCTGATACGGATGGATTTAGCTCGTCTATAAATCTGTTAATTATTATGTCTTTAATTACGCTAGTTCCCTTTTTTTTAATTTCATCAACTTGCTTTCTTCGAATTGTGATTGTTTTAAGTATGTTGCGTCAAGCACTAGCAACTCAACAAGCCCCTCCTAATAGTGTTTTGGTTGGCTTGGCTATTTTTATGACTATTTTTGTTATGACTCCAACGTTAAATCGTGTTATGGAAGAAGCAATTACCCCTTATCAAGAAGGAACATTAACTCAGTTAGACGCAATGGAAGCTGGATTGAAACCCTTTAGAGAATTTATGATTAAATTTACTAATGATGCAGATTTAGCTTTGTTTTTGGAGTTTTCAAAAATTCAATATACAGATAATTTTGAGGAAGTTCCAGTTTTTGTGATTATTCCAGCTTTTATATTATCTGAATTGAAACGAGCGTTTCAGATTGGATTTTTACTGTTTATACCTTTTTTAGTTGTTGATTTGATTATTTCAAATATATTGCTGTCTTTGGGTATGTTTATGTTATCCCCAGCTATGGTGTCGTTGCCTTTTAAAATTTTGTTGTTTGTGTTGACAAATGGATGGAATTTAATTGTTCAAGGACTATTAATTAGTTTTCAATGATATTGAAATGTTTTCTTATAGTAGTTGTTTTTATTTCATCTTCTTTTGGGTGGTCTGAATTTTTTTCAAATGAAGATTATGTGTTTAGTAATTACCCTGAATCTATAAGTTCCCCTGGGTTGGTTTTTGATCATCAGTTTGATAAAAGTAAATTTCGGGTGTTTTATCATCATAAAAATATTATGAATGAGCATATGGATATTGTGTTCTTATTATCTAATTTATCAGATGATCCGGCTGTATTAAATATTCAGAAAGGGTTGGGAGGATCGTCAGAAGATGTGGTTTTTGCAGGGCATAAAGCATTGTCAGATTTTTTTAATGATATTCTTACTGATGGCGATTTAATGTCTATTCCCCCCAAGTCTACTGTGCCAGTTTTAGTTCATAAAATTAAATCTCAGCAAGTTTCTTCTGGTATTGTCAGATTTGAGTCATTTTCAGATGCTAACTTAAGAGTTAAGATGATGGTTGTTGATGATCAATATTCAAATATTACTGGTTTTTCAGATGTTCCAACCTTATTTTCTCAATTTAGAGTATCTTATTATGAAGAATCTATTCGTTATATCAACGAAGATTTTAATTTAAATGATTCATATGCAGCCTTTCAAATTGGAGGAAAGCCATTTTTAAAAGATAAACAATCTTCTTTTAAATTAAAAGGTAATTATGGTTTAGTTTACAGTGTAGAGGTTGTTTTAAATAATGATGAAGATCGATTTAAACATGTTGAATTTTTTTTAGCTCCTACGAAAAAAAATGGTGTGGATAGGGGCGTTTTTTTAATTGATGGAGAAGTTGTTGAAGTGGGAATATTAAATTACAAAGAAAAAGTTGTGATGATGGAACGTTTTCATCAAATTAAAGTGCCTCCTAATCAATCTATTAAAGTGTTTATGGTGACTATGCCTCAAGCTGGTTGCTTTTATCCAGTTGATATAATATTAAAATCAAGGGACGTTTAATATGACTATGGATATTGTTGTTAGTATTATGAATCAGGCTATTCAAGTTATTTTGCTTGGGTCATTACCGACCGTAGGTCTTGGGTTGTTGGTTGGTTTAATTATTGCTATTTTTCAAGCTGTAACTCAAATTCAAGAACAAACATTAACATTTGTCCCTAAACTTGTTGTTGTGTTGTTGGTTCTTGGCTTTACATTTAATTTTACATTTACAATTATTATCGAATTAGCCTATAGTCTTTGGAATAATATTCCGTTATATTCTCAATGATAATTACATTTGATCAAGTTATCACTTTCTTCTTGATTTTTGCTCGATTTGTCGGTCTTATGGTGTATATGCCATTACTTAAAAATAAAAATCTAATTTCTATGGGTAAATTGGCCTTGGCTTTTTGGTCATCTCTACTAGTAATTTTTTTGATTCCTTTACCCGAAGTATTGCCTAATAGTATGTTTGCCTTTTTTTTTGCATTGATTATTGATTTTTTTGTTGGTGTTCTGATGGGATTTGCATCTGGTGTCATGGTAGCTGCTGTTG
The DNA here is from genome assembly GCA_038120575.1 of Rickettsiales bacterium. GTDB lineage: Bacteria > Margulisbacteria > Marinamargulisbacteria. Next base: position 21,110 of record JAYOLY010000013.1, on the reverse strand, counting down.
AAACTGCAGGAACATTGATGGATACCCAAGCAGGTTTGAGTGCCGCTTCAGTGTTAGATCCTGCTTCTGGAAATCAGCAAGCTATTTTAGGACATACAATGAATGAACTGGCTACATTATTATTTTTGTTAATGTATGGGCATCATCTTGTGATAGGTGCTTTGTTTGAGAGCTTTTATCTCATTCCTATTGCGTCTCCTATTGATTTTTCTGAAGGAGCAAAATATGTTTTATCGTTTGGGCAAGATTTATTCTTTATTGCGTTTCAGATCGCAGCTCCAATTGTATTAGTTGTTTTTATTATTGATTTTGCTTTTGGAATTTTAAATCGTGTTGCTGAGCAAGTGAATGTTTTTCAGCTAGGTTTTCAGGTTAAACCGATTATTTCTATTGTGATTCTTTTAGGTATTATTCCAGGTTTTTCAGATGTTTTAGTTCGAATTTTGGATCTTTTTTCTCAAAAAGTAAATATTTTATTAAGTTATCTAGTTCAGCAATAAAGGAGTTTAAATTATGGGTGAGGACTCAGCAGAGAAGACCGAAGAACCCACGCCAACAAAAATTCGGGATGCAAGAAAAAAAGGACAAGTAGCTAAAAGTAAAGATATGACATCAGCTATTTTGTTGGTGATATCTTATTTGTCTTTACAGGCTTTTGGAAGTTATATTTGGACGTATTTATTAGAAATTGTAAATATATCTTTTGGTCAAATTCAAATTGAGATGACTAATTCTATTTTTATTTTTTTATTGGGACGTGTTTTGTTTGTTTTTTTTATGATCATTGTTCCACTTTTTATGGTTAATCTTGTTGTTGTTTTGATTGTTGAATATCTTCAAGTAGGCGTTATTTTTTCGTTTGAATCATTAAAGCCATCTTTAAATAAACTTAATCCTATAGAGGGTGTCAAAAAATTATTTTCTTTAAAACAGCTTGTTGAACTATTTAAATCTATTATTAAAATGGCAGTTGTAATTTATATTATTTATTATTCATTACAAGAAGAATTTACTTTGGTGTTATTGTCACAACAGTTTACTCCTTATCAGGTTATGAATTTTACTGCAAATATGGTTATGGATATCGTATTAAGAGTGGGATTATTTTATTTTATAATTGCTGTTTTGGATTATTTTTATCAACGATATGAACATATAAAATCCTTAAAAATGTCTAAAAAAGAAATTAAAGACGAATATAAGCGACTTGAAGGGGACCCTCAAATAAAACAACGTCAACGCGATACTCAGCGGCAAATGGCTCAGGGAAGGCAAATGGGAGCTGTTCCGCAAGCGGATGTTGTTGTTACGAATCCAGTTCATGTTGCTATCGCACTGCAATATAATCCAAAAAAAATGAAAGCTCCTAAAGTTCTTGCCAAGGGAAAGCGGTTGGTGGCAAAAAAAATAATTAAAATTGCGGAAGAAAACTTGATACCTATCGTTGAAAATCCACCATTAGCAAGAAAATTACATGATTTAACCGATGTTGGTCTTGATATTCCTGCAATTTATTATAAAGCAGTGGCTGAAATTTTAGCCTTTGTATATAATTTAAAAAAGAAGCAAAATAAAAAATTAATTTAAATTTAAATTTTAGTTAAGTTGAGGATGTATGGCACTTTTTGATCAATTTAAAGAAGTTTTTTCTCCAGCTGATGTTGTATTAGCTGTTGTTGTCATTTTGATTATTGCATTAATGGTCGTTCCTATTCCAATTTTAATATTGGATATTTTGATGACATTTAATGTTGCAATTGCTGTCATGGTTTTATTGGTATCTATGTATTTATCCAAACCATTAGATTTTGCTGCATTTCCATCATTATTATTAATTTTAACGTTGTATCGTTTATCTTTGAACGTAGCATCAACGAAATTGATTTTGTCTAAAGGTGCAGATTTTGATGGACAATTGATTGAAGCTTTTGCGGAATTTGTTACTGCTGGAAACTTTGTGGTTGGTATTGTTGCATTTGTAATTATAACTCTTGTTCAGTTTATGGTTGTAACTAAAGGTTCTGAGAGGGTTGCTGAGGTAGCAGCTCGATTTACATTAGATGCATTGCCTGGAAAACAAATGAGTATTGATGCCGATTTAAATGCTGGCTTGTTGGATGCTGATCAAGCTAAGGCTCGTCGAGAAGAGTTAGCCAAAGAATCGAATTTTTTTGGGTCGATGGATGGTGCGAATAAATTTGTTAAAGGTGATGCAATTGCAGGTATTATTATTGTTATTATTAATATTGTTGGAGGTATTATTATTGGAACAGCCCAACAGGGTTTAAATGTTGGTGATGCTGTTGAAACATTTTCTCGATTTACTGTAGGGGATGGTCTTGTTAGTCAGTTACCAGCTTTATTGATTGCTATTGCAACAGGTCTTGTTGTGACTAAATCAGCCTCAGCAGAGAGTTTAGGTTCGGATGTAAAAGAACAAATTTTTTCTCAGCCTAAAGCGTTTGCTGTTACGTCTCTTATTTTAGGTTTAATTGCTCTAGTTCCTGGATTACCAACCGTTCCTTTTTTCATTTTATCTGGGTTTACGGCTTTTGTTTCCTTTTATATTTTACAAAGCAAACAGGCTCAAGATGAAATTGCTATGGATTCGACCCAAGAAACAGCCAAAGATGCAATGAAAAAGCCTGAAAATCTTTTAGGAACACTAAGTTTAGACCCCATTAGTC
>JAYOLY010000013.1:16959-18413 GCA_038120575.1 Rickettsiales bacterium | reverse complement strand
TCTCAAGACGGGTCGAAATCTTGTTCCTTTGATTGATCCCAGTAGAAATGGTCCATTATTAGAACGTATTACTCTTGTTAGATATCATATTGGGCAAGATTTAGGTTTTGTTATTCCCGGCGTACGTGTAATGGATGATTTAGGGTTAGAATCTAATCAATATTTGGTTGAAATTCGTGGTACTAGAGTGGCTACAGGGGAAGCAATTCCTGGTCATGTGTATGTACATAAATCAAGTGCAGATTTGTCTCGGTTTGGAATTGACTCTGTTGATGCTGTTGATCCTATTTTAAATGATAGAGGGGCATGGGTTTCCGAAGATCAAATACCAACGTTACAGGATAACTCGATTGTGTTTTCAAATATTACAGACTTTGTTTCAGATCATTTTTCGGAAGCGATTAAGCAACATGCTGATGAAATTATGATTCGTCAAAATGTTCAATCTCTTTTGGAATTAGTTAAAAATTCTAATGCAGCTATAGTTCGTGAATTAGTTCCAGATATGTTGTCGTTGGGACAGGTTCATAAAGTACTTCAAACATTGGTTAGGGAAAGGGTTTCTATTCGTGATTTATCAACAATTTTAGAAAAATTAGCTGATTATGCGCATGTTTCTCGAGATACAAATTTATTAGCCGAATATGTTAGGCAGTCTTTAGCAAGACAATTGAGTCGGCAATATGTGGATAAAGACGATTCTATGACTGTGTTTACCATTGATCCTAGATTAGAAGAAACGATGATTAATTCTGTTCATCAGTCTGAATATGGTTCATTTTTGGCTCTTGATCCTCAAGTAGGAGAAGATGTTTTAAAACAAGTTTTAGAATATATGCAAACGTTTCGAAAAATGGAAAAGCCTTTTGTTGCTTTATGTTCTCCAAGATTACGATCTCATTTTAAAAAGTTTACAGAAAGAAATCATCCTGTCTTAGCAGTATTATCTTATAATGAAATTATTCCACAGGTAAAAGTTCAATCTATTGGTGTTGTAAAGGTTAATTCAATATAATGTCAGAATTTAGCAAGCAAAAATTTACTCAAAGTACATTTAGATCTTCTTTAAAAAAGAGTAATCAATCGGATCAAAATTTTTTAGATACTCAGCTTGATCCAATCAAACTTAAAGAAGACCAAAAGTTTTTGTTTAAAGAAAAGGTGGTAAAAGAAACTAGGGCTGTTTTAGGAAAATTAATTCCTGAAGATATTATAGATAAGGTGAGTAAGGGGTCAATTTTAAAATCGATATTTAAAAAACTAGGAATTTAGATGACGCAGATAATTGAAAAAATTTGGAAAAAAATTGGTTTAAAGATCATAAACTTGGTTAAAGTTAAAAACAAATTGTTCGATGATAATTATGAAAGGGATACGGTTCATGCATCCCTCTCAAAAATGAGTTACAGTCCCATATATTAATATATATTAAACTCCCCTTTCTGTATTATAAG
>JAYOLY010000013.1:0-16949 GCA_038120575.1 Rickettsiales bacterium | reverse complement strand
TTGATAACCATGTTGTGGATATTATGAAACATTTTTCAGGACGATTAATGGGCGTGGTTAGAGGTTATTGTCGTAATATTCCGTTACATGTTATTGAAAGTGAAGGCGATGATTTAAAACTTATTTCACAATTGGAGCTTTTAGAAACAATCAAAGTGTGGGATTCCGTCAATAACGAAGATGTTTGGCCACTAGCGCAGGCTAGAATTGTTGGTGCCATGAGAGATCATATGCGTTATTTAACTCGAACAGATCCCTCTCGCGTTTATGATTGGATTTTAGATTCTGCTTCAGATTATTTATCATCAAAAAATCAACTTAATCATGTTGATGACATTGATAATGATGATGAGCTTAATCAGGCGTTGTCAGTATTATCTGACAAAGAACGACAAATTGTTTTGTTTCATGCAAAAATGGATTTAACATTTAAAGATATTGGAAAAAAGATTAATTTGTCAGAGTCTCAAGCATCAAGAATTTATAAAAAAGCTATTGATAAGATGCGTAAGGTAATGAAGGTTAATTAAAACTTTTCAATGATGATGATTTCTATTGTAGTCTCTTCATCTGATGAGGTTTGTAAGTTTGTTGTAAACGAGTTATTGCTGCTGTCGCTAATCATTAACTGATTATTTATAAATAAATCAATATTGGCTGGAATGAATCCGTTGATGATGACTTTATTATCATTATATTCTATTGTGATCATTATATTTTCCAATGAATTGGATATTTTTTGTATAATAGTCAGTGGAGCTGTTGTTGTGATAGGTGAATGGTCATTTAATAGGATAGTTTGATTGATTTTTATAGGGTAATCAAACGCATGCTGTCTTGATTTAAGGGTAATGTTTTTAGGAGATACATTACATACAATATCACTTAATAAATGTGTTTGAATAGGGCGGGCAATGTCTACTTTTGGAATTAAATCGGTTTTCGATTCTATGTTAATACTTTTAGTAAAAAAATCTGAAGTTTTATTAGAATAAAACGATGATGTATTTAGGGCTGATTTAGAGATTGTTTTATTGATAGGTCCTAAATTTAGTCCAATAGAAAATCTATGTTCAGGGTCTGATATAGATGAGCTTATTGTTTGAATTAGATTATTATGATTATAACTGTAATCTATAACCCACTGACCAGTTTTAAGTCCTATTCCCATAGTTTTGTCATTGTTTTTTAATCCGGCTCGAACAGCAAAAGCTGGTGTAGATTGTGCATTTCCATATAACCAATATTCTATTCCAGCAAATAATCTCATTGGACGATTGGCTTCTTTTTCTGCGTCTAGTTCAATTAAAAGCACATCGTCTAAAAATGAGGTGCCGATTCCAGCATTTATTATTATATTTGGTGTCTCAGTATAGCCTGTACTCCAATTTATTGTTGTTTGAAATGGGTTTTTTATTGTTAGTGCAGAGCTAAATTGTTGTGAAAAGATGGTTAGTTGTTTTTTTATTGCTAAGTCTATTAAGTAACCAGAGGCTGTTTCTTGTTCTATTTTTTCATAAAATAGTCCTAATCTTAATCCAATAGTTGTTTTTAAAACTGTTTTATTGATACTACCAAATAATGTAAACAATTCTTGGCTAAACATTGAATTTAAATGAGTTGGTTGTCCAAAACTATTAAGTTCTGTATAGGGAATATCAACTGTTCCAGTGTAGAGTCCTCCAATTTTTATCCATTGTGTTTTGAATGGATTTTGAATTGAAAAACCTAAAAGAGGACTATCTTGAAGTGTGGTTTGGTGAATTTTTATTTCTGTACTATGAGAGCTAGTTATAGATGCCCAATTATAAAATATAGCATCAGGGCCGTATGCAAGAGCTGTAAAAGCGCCTCCCATTGCAACTCCTTGAGCACCAAATCTAGTATTTAATATATGAGGAGATCCAAATATAGTGGATTGAATTGTTGTCAGAAACAAGAGTGTGGTTATTAGGTTATATATAGTTTTAATTAATTTATTTTTCATTTTTTACCTTAGTACAGCAATTTTAAGTATTTTCTTTTTTGTTTTATTGGTTGTTTTGGCGATACAGTAGGCATAATATATGCCATTAGGGACAGTGTCTCCGTATTCATATTGACCATTCCATTCCACGAGATAATAACCAGAACTTAATGTGTTAGTTGAAAATTCCCATACTTTTTGTTGACTTTGGTTGAAAATAATAATGTGAAATTCTTCAAGAGATTGGCTGCTATTATATGAAAAAGTTAATGGTCCGTTATTTGGATTGTACGGATTAGGTGCATGAAGTGCTGAAAAAATAAAGTCATCTTCATTGATTTTAATTGTGTTTGACTTTGATTGTTGGTTTCCGTATTCATCTGTGGCGCTTAGCTTGAGAGTATAATTGCCATTATTTAAACTATATGGAATTTGAGATGGACTAAATGTGATGTCTAATTCTTGTTCAGATATATTGTTTTCTTCATAAGTTGTAATCAGTTCATCAGTATTTGTATCAAAAATATCAATTTTCCATGTTGAAATGCTTGAATGTTCATCTGAAAGTATCGATGTTAATACAAAGTTTTTTGGGTAGTAATGATCAGCTGCGATAATTGAATTGTTGATATACATATCACTGATAGTGGGAAAAAATGGATCTGTAAGTTGAACAATGGCAAATATTGAGAAATGTGATGTTGAAAATGTTACATGTGTAGTTGTAACGTCCTCAACGGTAATTCCTGTTGTTTCCCATTCTTGAGTAGATGTATTGAAATAATAGACAGCAACTCCATTTGTTGTTGTTAGGGGTGTTGTAAGTGTTGTATTTACTGTTACGGGTATATTGAACTCAGTGTATGAACTTGTTCCATATGTTAAATCAAATATGTCTATGTAAGAATATAGATTTGGAGGTGATTCATTAACTGTGCCGAGATTAGTTAACGAAATGGGTTCTGCATTATTTGCTACACCCAAAGGAATATTAAGGCTTAGTTCTAAATTTCCATCGGTTAATTGTGTTGAATAATTATTTAATGGAATAGTAATCTCATTTGATTTTGGAGATACAAAGCCGAATGAATCGACTGTTTTTGCATATATAATGTCAGTTTCATTAGAGACTGTAATATTTTCAATCGAAAAATGACCATTTTCATTGATATTTGCAGATGATACAAAACTATCATTTTTAAAAATATGAATATCTGCATGTGCTTCGCCTGTACCATTTAGTGTAAATGAATAAGCATAATTTAAAGTTGGTTGAACAATTACAGGGGGTGCTGGTGCAAGGTTGTCGAGGTTAACATCGGCTACAGGGGAATAGTCTCCAAGGATAGTTCCATCCTGTGCTTTTAAACGCATTTGAATAGTTCCATGAAACTGACCAATGTCATTGGCCGTTGTCCAGGTAAAATGATGAGTTCCAATGCTATGATTAATTTCTTGATCACTACTGGCTAAATTATCTGATGTTCCAAGAATTGTTCCGTTGAACCAATTGATTCCGTTATTGATTGAATATTGAAGTTGACTAGATTGATGTGTGAAATTACAGTTATCGCCATCATAATCGGTTAATTTAAATGTGATAGCCACTGTTGTATTGTTTAATGTTCCAATTTGTTCGAGTTCTAAGATTTCAACTTTTGGAGGTGCATTTGTAATTTGAAATGTATTTGTAATTGTTGCATTTTGTTCTAATTTTAGCGTAATTGTATCGTTTAAATTTGTTTTAAGTTGTTTTGTGCTGTGAGATGTTCTTGTTTGTACTGGGATAAATGTTCCTTTGTATAATCCTGAATTATTTCCTGTTTCAAAGAGTTTAAATTGTAATGTTTTATGACTAGATGGAGAATCAGCGTTGATATGTAAAATATTTTTTTCATTTGAATTTACATCATTACTTGGGTTTTCTTGATACATGACATAAATATTTTCTTGTCGCGCCGTTGTTGTTAGAGGTGTTGTGTACGTATCATCTGAAAAAAATGAGAGGGTGCCTCCAGTTGGAGTGGGGCTGCTTTTTGAATTGAGTTCAAATACTCTTGCTTGACCTAAGTTTGTAGCATTGTTTTCTATTGATCCAATTAAAATTTCATCAATTCCATTGTTGTTTTGATCGTAGAGATTTGCCAATGATATTCCAATTTTTTCTGTATTTGATGCAAGTGAATTTTGAATAATGACGTCTGCATCAGAAGATTGAAGCGATGATCCAAGTGTATTAAATGTCGCAGATCCGTAGAAAATATACACAGAGCCCATGTCAGAACTAATTCCGGGATCTAAAAATTCACTTATAGCAAGATCGTCATATCCATCCCCATTTAAATCAAATTCTCCTTGAATTGAATGAAGCCCAAAAAAATAGGTGTTATCACCTGAAATAATGACATTTGCAGCTGTTTCAACGTCAATATGGCCAGATAGTGGGGTTTCAGATCCAAAGAAAATGAATATCTTTTCATGATTTTCTGCAGGACCAGTGATAGCAAATTCATTGTAGCCATCTCCATTTAAATCTCCTATTCCTTTGACTGTTTCCCCAAAATTTATATTTTCTGTTGGATGTGAATAGCTAAATATGGCATCCGCATTGTTTAGATCAAATGTTTTGGAAGATAATAAATGAGAAAATGAAGGTTTTCCATAAATTAGATATGTTTTGTAGCCTGTTGTGGTCAGCTGATCAAAGCTTGAAATTAATACTTCATCATAACCATCTTGATTAATGTCGGGTAAAATATCGACTGAATATCCCGTGTGGCCGTTAAGGTGTGTTCCTTCTAAAATAATGTCGGCATCTGTGTTTACATTTCCATTTGATAAACTATCAAATGAATCTCGTCCAAAAATGATATATCCTCTACCATTGTTATTGGTAAATGATGTTGTGTTTTTAGGTCCTCCTATTAAAATATCATCATATTGATCTCCGTTAATATCTCCAGCAATATCAATTTGATTACCAACATATTTTGTATTTGCATTTTCAATAATTGTTGTGTTTATGGTTAATGACACCATGTCATCTTGGCTTTGGTATGAGGCAATATTTTTTCCAAGTAATATAAATAGTTGTTCTGTCGATGGTGAGATAAAAATTAGATCATTTTGATTGTCTTTATCAATATCTCCAAAACTTCCAACTGTTTTTCCAAGTCTTGCAGTTACAGATCCTGTTACTTGTTTTATTGCAGTCGATGAATCGAAATCTCCGCTATAAGTGATATCTGAAAAAATATAGAAAGCGCCTGCATCACTATTTTCAGCTGGGGCTCCAATTCCAATTAAATAATTTTGTGAGTTTAAACTTTTTCCGATATTGACTACTGTTTCTCCTAAAAACTGATTGTTGTTTTCACCGCTTATTTTAATTGTCTCGGATGTGTAATTATGGATAACTTGACTGTAAGAAAGTGAAAAAAAATACAAACAAATAAATGTGATAATTAAATACAATTTTTTGTAGGAAGACATCATATTTTTTTATCGACAAAATTGAGTTGATTTAAACATAAAAATTTTTAATTAAATTTTTTAGAGGATGTCTTTTTTTTGATGACAGATTTAATTATATTAATTTGGTTTTTAAGCTTTATTTTTTTTGTTATGATTTATCAGTATGATTTTTAAATCTGGTGTTCATTTTGAACAACTTTCTAGTTGTGGAGATCCTTTTGTTTTTGTTCATGCAAATGCATATACTCCCGGTTGCTATAAATCTTTGTTAGATTCATTTTTAAATGATTATGCGTTGTCATCTCTTAAATTGCGAGCACTTTGGCCCAATACGGATTATAGGCAGCTATCAAGCTGGCATGATTTAGTTGCGGACTATAATGGCTTTTTAAATCAACGTTCGATTACCAATGCCATTGGGATGGGACATTCTGTTGGTGCAATCATGACAATACTTGCAGAATTGCTTTATCCAGGGCGTTTCAAAAAAATTATATTACTTGATCCTGTTTTGTTTCCATTTTCAGGACAACTAGGACTATTATTTTTTAAATTAATTATTGGACAGTTACCTTTTGTTAAAAAAACATATCAACGTCAACTCTATTTTGATTCGTATGATGATGTTTTTCATCATTATAGAACTAAGAAAATTTTTAAGTTTATTGATGATGATGTTTTACGAGATATATGTCGTAGTTTGTTTGTTGAAACAAATTCAGGTGTTAGACTTATTCAATCCCCTGAATGGGAAGCTCAACTTTATAAAGTTGGAGGAATATGCTTTCCTTATTTTTGGAAAGCTGTAAAAAATATTGATTGCCCAGTGTTATTGTTAGCAGGGACAGAATCCAATATTTGTAAACCAAAACAAATAAATAAATTAGATTCTTTGTGTAAAAACATAACAATTCAATATATAGAACAGGCCTCTCATTTGCTTCCATTTGAACATCCTAAGATTATCTCAAACTATATTCATCAGTTTTTGAATTGATTTTGTACGTGTCTTTTTAGACTTTTTATTTTTTTGATATTTAGTGTATTATTAATTAAATTTATCTTGGAGCTTGTGCGATGATTAAAGAAAATTTAATTGAAATTAAAGCATCTGAAACACTTGTAATAAACGAGCAATCTAATTTAAAAGTTAAGGCTGGTCAAACTGTTTACAAGTTTGGTTTCGGTCAATCTCCTTTTCTTCCTATTGAGACAGCGAGACAGTCTCTAGCAAATCATGTTCATTCTAAAGAATACACACCTGTACAAGGTATTCCTGAATTAAGAGAGGCTATTGCAGCATTTCATTCGTCATTGTTAAAGTCTACATCATATACTGAAGATCAAGTTTTAATTGCTCCTGGGTCTAAAATATTGCTTTATTCTGTTATGGCTGCATTTAAATCTGCTGATGTATTTTTGATTACACCATCTTGGGTGTCTTATGAGCCTCAAGCTCATTTACTAGGGCATAACGTTATAAGAATTCAGACACATTTTAATGATAGATGGCGGTTAACGCCTGAATTGTTTGAAGAAGCTATCAACAAGACAGCTGGTGATAGGCAACGACTTCTTGTTATAAACTACCCAGGTAATCCCGACGGATTAACATATTCTGATGATGAATTAAAAGCTCTTGCAGATATTGCAAGACAACATAATGTTTTGATTTTGTCAGATGAAATTTATGGATTACTAACATTTGATAATCACTATTCATCTATTGCTGAGTTTTATCCTGAAGGAACATTAGTTACGACAGGATTGTCTAAGTGGTGCGGTGCTGGAGGTTGGAGATTAGGGGTGTTGCTGATTCCTGAACAGCTTACGTTAGACTTTAAACAAGCTTTGTTGGGTATTGCCTCTGAAACGTATTCATGTGCGCCATCACCCATTCAATGGGCTGCACTTAAAGCTTATGAATCTGTTGATTGCGTTAAGCAGTATTTACATATCCAGCAACGTATTTTAAAACGTATTGGAGACTATTCGGCTGAAATGCTTAGAAACGTTGGTATTCGATGTTATGATCCTGTAGGTGGTTTTTATATCATGCCAGATTTTGAAAATTTTAGAGAACAGTTTCATTCTCAAGGTATCAATAATGCACAAGATATGTGTAAGAAAATTTTAGCTGACACAGGAGTTGCTGTGTTGCCTGGTATTGCATTTGGATTTGATGATGATTATTTAGTTGCCAGGTTAGCTTTTGTTGATTTTGATGGTCAATTTATTATGGATGCTATTGCAGAAAAAGGAATTGAGATTGTTGATCAAGATAATTTTGTTCAGCAATATGCACCCAAAGTCTTTGAAGGAATTCAGAAACTCAAATCTTGGGCTAACGTTCGTGTGGAAGTATGTTAAGGGTGATTAAAAAATACTGAGGGTTATTTTATGAGTTTCAAGCAGTTCAAATATATTTTCAATAAATCTAAAGCATACTGGTCAGAAACAACTCAGTCTTATATTTTACCAAAAACGTATAAAAAATACTTAAGAACAGATATCAAACATATTTTTGAATCCAGAGGCATTTCTGATCCATATTTAGAAGATCGTGAAATGGTTGCTTTGGTATTTCCATTTAAGGTTTCTGATTATGTTTTAGATCATATAGATTGGCAACATTATCAAACTGATCCATTATTTTTACTTACCTTTCCACAACCTGACATGCTGTTGCCAGATGAAATTCAGTTGTTAAAATCTATTGTTAAACGCGGTGAATCAAAAGAATATATTGCTGAAAAGGTGTCCCAAATTCGGTCAACCAAAAATCCTGCACCTGCAAATCAATCATCTAATAGGCCTGTTTTATTCGATCAAGAGGAAGAAGATGTCCTTGATGGTGTCCAGCATAAGTATAAACCTATCGCTTTGATGTTTCATAAAAATGCACAGACGTGTCATGCATATTGTACATATTGTTTTCGATTTAACCAATTTACAGGTAAAGATACCTTTGTAGAAAAAGAAGAATTAAGAACACTACGCTACTTAGAATCTCATAAAGAAATTACGGATTTATTGGTTACAGGAGGAGACCCTGCAACAATGAAAGCAAATGTTTGGGAAGATATTTTGTTGCCTTTGTTAGATTCAAAATATGATCATATCAAAACTGTTCGAATGGGTACAAAAGCGTTGACGTATCACCCTTATCGCTTTTTAACAGATCCAGATGCAGATGATTTGATTTCATTGTTTAAAACATTTAAACGTGCAGGCAAGCATGTGTCAATTATGGCTCATTTTAGTCATTACAATGAATTAACGCCAGAGTGTGCAGAAGCCATCAGACGTTTAACTGAAGAAGCAGGTGTTGTGGTGAGAACACAAGCTCCAATTATGAAGCATATTAATGATTCGGCAGATGTCTGGGGAACAATGTGGCAAAAGCAAATTCAATTGGGAGCTATCCCATATTATATGTTTGTTGCAAGAGATACAGGTCCTCAACAATTTTTTGAAGTTACCTTAGACAACTGTTTGACTATTTATCAAGAAGCTAGAAAAAAAATATCTGGGTTAGGGCATACGGCTAGAGGACCTTCAATGTCTTGTGGTCCGGGAAAAATCTGCTTACTTGGACGTGAAACAGTTGCTGGTGAAGATGTATTTGTTTTACGCTTTTTACAAGGCAGAAATAATGATTGGTGTGATCGTGTTTTTTTTGCAAAATATTGCGATAAAGCAACTTGGATTGATCAATTAAAACCTGCTTTTGGTGAAGAAAAATTCTTTTTTGAAGACGAATATAAATCTATAATTGGTTCTGGAAAGCATCAGTTTTCCGATACAAGAATATTGGAACCTGTTATTTAAGTTATTAACATGGAAGATCAATTAACAAAACCTAAGCAATATAAATTATCTTTAAAGCATACACAGTATGTTTATGATGAATCAGATTTATCACTTCAAATGGTTTCATTTTTTGAAGATAAACACATTCCTGAAATCGTAAAATTGAGTTTTTTTGATTTTTTATTTAATCAAGATACAGATTTAAAAGATATTTTAAATCATTACTTTGATCATCTCGATGAAACGGCAACGTTTACACCATTATTTATTGTAAATGAGCGACTTCAGGAAATGGTTGTTATTTTAGCAGATTTACGGTTTCCTCCTGATCAACCTGGAGAATATGGATCTATTTTAGGGTTTGTTCGTAAATCTTTTTACGGTGAAGAGTTTTTGTGTTCTGATTGCTCAGGGCAATTATCTTGTTCAAGCTGTGCTGTTGAAGTAGTTAAAGGGAAACCTTCAAATTTTGAAATGCGAGATGAAGAATATGATATGTTATCGATTGACCCTGAGATGACACCTACTGCTTTTTCTAGATTAAGTTGTCAAACTATAGTTGGAGATGAGCCATTAATGATCTTAATTAAGCAATATGGATAATACCATCTTGTGGCAGCCTTCAGATGAGGCTATTAAAGACGCAGAAATGACTCGATTAATGCGTTGTTTAAACGATAAATATCAATTGAATTTAACATCTTACAGCGATTTGCATCATTGGGCAGTGTCACACTCTGAATTATTTTGGGGATTTTTGTGGGATTTTTTAGGTATAGTTTGTTCTCAGGCTTACACAGATGTGTTGCAATCTCAATCTATGCTTGAAAGCCGCTGGTTTGTGAATGCTAAATTAAATTATGCTGAAAATTGTTTGCGATTTAATGACGAGCAACTTGCCATTATTGGAGTTGATGAATCTGGTGAAATGAGTCGAACATCTTATAAGGCATTATCAGAAAAAGTGTCTAAACTTCAGCAAGTTTTACTGTCTAAAGGAGTCCTTAAGGGTGATAGAGTCGTTGCACTAGTGTCTAATTGTGAAGAGGCGATTGTGTGTTTTTTGGCTTGCGCGAGTATTGGTGCAATTTGGGCATCGTGTTCGACAGAATTTGGTGTTGATGCCGTAGAGTCTCGCTTTGGGCCTTTAAATCCAACATGTTTTATTTTCTCAGAGCAATATGTTTATAAAAAACGCTCGTTTTCTTTGCATTCAACAGTTCAGCAACTATTTGATTTAATGCCGTCTTGTAAATTTGGCATTTCTTTGCAGTCTACCGATCAGTTGCATCATTATTCAGAAGATGTGTTTCGTTACGATCATATTATGATGAATTATCAAGAACAAGAGGTTTATTTTGAACAACTTCCAGCCGAGCATCCGCTTTACATATTATTTTCATCTGGAACGACAGGAAAACCAAAAGCTATTGTCCATTCTATTGCGGGAACATTAATAGAACATTTAAAGGAATTTAAATTACATTGTAACGCTAAGCGAACAGATGTTATTTTTTATTATACGACTACAGCTTGGATGATGTGGAATTGGCTTGTATCTGGTTTGGCTGTGGGATCAACGATTGTTGTGTTTGATGGTGCTCCATTTTATCCAGATGACATGTCTACATGGACATTAATTGAAGAGTATAGTATTTCTATTTATGGAACCTCAGCAAAGTTTATTAATTCGTCTGCTCAAAAAGGATTACATCCAAAACAAAAATTAAATTTAGAGTCGTTAAATATTATTTTATCTACGGGTTCAGTGTTGACGGAAGAAGATTTTGATTATGTGTATCAACGTGTAAAAGATGATGTTCAGCTGTCGTCTATTTCTGGAGGAACAGACATTGTTGGGTGTTTTGCTTTGGGAAACCCGATAGAGCCTGTTAGACGAGGATATTTACAATCTATTTCACTTGGTTATAACGTACAATCCTTTAATGATCAGCAGCAACCTTGTTTTAATCAAAAAGGGGAATTGGTTTGTGTTGCACCGTTTCCATCAATGCCGATTTATTTTTGGAATGATGATAAAAAAGAACTGTATAAGCAGTCGTATTTTTCTAATTATGATGATATTTGGCATCATTCTGATTTTATAGAAATTTCTGATTGCGGTGCAGTGAAAATTTATGGTAGAAGTGATGCCACATTAAATCGAGCTGGTGTACGAATTGGAACGAGTGAAATTTATCAAGTTGTTAATCAATTAGATTGTGTTGAAGATAGTTTAGTTGTTCATCTTGAACAAGACGATACGATGATTTTATTTGTTCAGTTAGTTCAACTATCTCTTGATGACGAGTTAATTCAGCAGCTTAAACAAACATTAAAACTAAAACGAACGCCTAGACATGTTCCTGATTTGGTATTTCAGGTGAACGCAATACCCTATACTGTGAATGGAAAAAAAATGGAAACGTTGGTAAAAAAAGTTTTACTTGGAGATAACGCGATTAATGTGTCCTCTTTAAAAGATCCGACTGTTTTAGATGAGTATAAACAAGTTAGCTTAGCTAAGATTTCTTAACTATTTTCTCTGTAAAAATGTTAAATAATTGAACACTTTTTATCCCTTTTTTTGGCATTATTCTTGTTATATCTATACCAAGCAAGCTTGTAAAAAAAATTGGAGGTGCCCAATGTGGCTAGTAAAAAAAGAATTTAATGGTTTAAATAATGTGATTGATCGAGATATTTTTGATGTGTTCTCAAGTATGTTTCATGATAATATCATAGACACTCAACATCATAGTCCAGCGATTGAATTACATGAAGACGATAACAGCATGACATTAGCTGTTGCATTGCCAGGATATGATAAGACAGATATTTCTATAGAATATGACGATGGTTATGTCATCTTAAATGCTGAGAAAAAGACTGAGTCAAAAGATAATGCAAAACCAGTTTATTCGGAATTGGGGTATTCAAATTTAACTCGAAAAGTATATGTTGGTGATGTAGACTTTAACCTAGCAACTGCAACATTAAAGCAAGGGTTGTTGTCTATAGAATTGCCAAAAATAGAGAAGAAAAAAGCTCTGAAGTTAGAGATTAAATAATGCCTAAGTCATAGCCCCTCATTATTGGGGGGCTATTGTTAAAATTCAATATTAAATAAAGCGCCAATGTTGTTTTCTTCTGGAGAGTAGTAGACGCTTAATGTAGGACTAAGATAAACCCATTTTCGTTGTAAATAGTTACTATCAAAATGAAATCTTGTACCAAGATAAAGTAGATTTTTTGTTTCATTTGAAAATTCAATTTGCCCTAGATGTAAAAAATGACTCATTCTTATCCGTAAAATATACATCCAGTCAGTTAAATTTATTTCTGGATATAACGCTGGGTATTCGTATTCAAATTGTGTTCCAATAAAGGTCTTAATTGGAGCTGATGTGCTATAGCCTTCAATGTATGAAAAATCTGTTTCAAAAATATAATTATCAAGAGTTTGAGACAGTATCTGGAAATTTTGTCTTAATGAATGAGATTTTTTTAAGCCTGGAAATCCAAGTTTAATATCAACTTGTTTGTAGGATCCTGTTATCTTGCTTTGTGGGGTGGTTTCTTTTATTTCTGTGGATAGTGTTTGAAACCAACGAGGTTTTACCCCTTGAAATGAAGACTCTTGGATATGATCAATTGAAAGATTGATGTGTATGACAGTTAAAGAATCGTTAATTAAAGTGGAAGGAACAGAGTTTATTGTATAATTAGATAATTTTAATGTAGATAATTTTGGTGTTAAAGTTAGGTCAATTGATGAATTTTTTAAGGTTTTAGACAGAGGAAATATGGTGTAAATGCCTATTTCTTGTTCATTCCATTGTTCGGTACCAAACAATATTGTTTTTTGGGATGAGAGTGTATGATCTGCTCCTAAAATAGGGAAATATTTTTGAAAAAGTATAGTTGTTGAGTTTGAATATGTATTTTCATTTAAATCTAGCGTGAGTAAATTTTTAAAATAAACATGGTTAAGTGTATCGAATGAGTCAAATTGAAAGTTAAATGCATTATTTTTATCTGGAAAAATAAGGTAATTTATAGGTTTGATGTACTGTTTCCATGCTTGATAGGATGTCGTTTTATACTTTTTTTGATTAGGAGTTAAGTTAATAGGTCGTTGAGATGGTTCATTGTAAGATATTTCTTTAAGTGGGGTGGATGTAAGGGGTTTTTTCATAATATTAAATCCATTTTTAACAAATGTATTGTAGAGTACATGGTTTTGATCGACACTTATGGATGGATTGTATGACCCATAATCGCTTTCAGCAAAAATGTATCTTTTTTTGTCGTTTAAATCAATTAATAGTAAGCGATCGTTGTTTTTGTATGACAAATTTATAATTAATTGGTTGTTATGTAGTAACGGTGTTCCAATATTTTCATAGGTTGAATATAAAACTGTTTCGTTTCCTGTTTTTAAATCAATTGTTATCACATTTTTTTCTTCATTTACTGTTTTTAAAGCTAATAACGCTGTATCATTTTCGATAAAATGAACGTAAGAATATGTTCCATTTTTTAGCTCAATTTGTGTTTCTGTTTCCAGTGAAGGAATAGTAAGAATACTTAGTGTAGGGTCTTTGAGCGGGTATTGTTTGAGAGCAACAATTTTGTTTTGATGAGTTGATATGGCTACTGAATCAAAAAAGGATTCCTTTGTTTTAGAAATAATTTTGTCTTTTTTAATGTCATATAAAACGATGTTGCTATAATTTATGTGTGAAAAAATGAGATGAGATTCTTCTTTAATCCAAGCTAAATATTGCTTTGAAATTCCATGAGCGGTATGGTTTTTAATTGTTCCTGTTTTGACAAGTTTTTTTGTTTTACCATTGGGATTGATAGCAATAAATTGCTCGATATCATCCAAAGAAGATTCGTGGACAATGATTGTTTTAGAATCAATTTGTTTAGGTGTTTTTAGATAACGATGATAAGTTGACGCTAATGTTGGTAATAGTTCAGTTGAATTGTTATCTTTTGGTGGTGTTATGCTAAGTTGAGTTTGTTTAAGATCGTTAAATGCATGTTTATATAATGTTTTTAGAGATAATCCAGTTTCGTTTTTAATAGATTTATTCAATGATAGATTAAATAAGGGGAGCTGATACGTTTTATTGATAATAGCATCATAGGTTTCTTGTCCGTATGTTTTAAGTAAATAATGAAGTAAAATATAACCGTTTTCATAATGATTTGGCATGAGATACTTGAAACTGCCTAAGATTTGTTTGTTGAAGTGGAAAGGACCGTATTCAATGCTTTGCATTCGAGATAATTTTGTAAAATTTGCTTCTTTACCTCTGCCATAGTTAGTTAGTTTGGTTTCAGAGATTACAGCATCTCCTTCAAAGTACCAGAGTGGCATGTATAAATTAATTAATACAATTGGGGTAATTTCTCCTGTGAATGTGTAAAGAAACTTGAAATCGTCTTTGGATAAGGCGAGTTCTTGTTGGGCAATATGTCGATATTCATGAATTGCAAGAAGATTTAACCAAGAATTATTGCCAATAAAATGATGGTCTTGAGGTGAAGTTAGAGTGAACAGTTCAGATCGGCGAGGTAGCCATGATACAAACCCATTCATTATGCCTGTTTGGTTGTGAAGAATAAATGGAAATTGTTTTTTTAGAGGAGCTTCTTGATAGTCTATGGTTTTATAATGGTGTTCAAGAAAATTGATGAGTTCGTTTGCTTGACTATCATTGCCTTTTTGAAAAATAACTTTAAAATGCTCGCTGTTTTTTTGTTGCCAACTATGCTTGTAGGGATATATTCCAAACATAATACTTGAATTGAGTAGAAATAAAAGTAAAGAGAGAATCCAAGGTAGAAACATTTTTTTTTTCATGTGCGCACAAGATTATTATATTTTTGATTTGAGGTAAAGACGTTCAAAAAATGGTTAGTTATGTTTCATAAGCAGTTGATTTGTTCTATAATCGTAATATGACTACTGTTCAGAGTATTATGACATGTTTAGAACAATGGGCTCCATTACATCTTGCTGCATCCTGGGATAATGTGGGGCTTCAAATTGGATCAGCAGACATTGTGTTTTCTGAAATTGTTATTGCAATGGATGTAGATGAGGATGTTTTAGCGTATTTAAAAGACAAAAAACATGTTTTAGTCATTACACATCATCCGCTTTTTTTTAAGCCATTAGCTCAACTACGATATGATCAAGATATGGGAAATATTGTTTCACAGTTTGTTTTGGGGCAACACGTTTTATACAGTGCCCATACTAATTTAGATGCAGCAGAAGGTGGTGTAAACGATTGTTTGGTGACTCATTATGGATTGAATCCAAAAGATGGACAGGTTATTTCCGATGGTTTTGGAAAAGTATTTTTTGATTTGTCTTTATCGTTTGACTCTCTTAAAAAGAAATATCCAGTTCGTTTAGAGGGTGACATTAGAGATGATGTTGTCGAGCGACTTGCTTTTTGTTGTGGTAGTGGACATGGGTTTATCCAATCTATAATTGATTTAAAATGTGATACGCTTGTTACAGGAGAAGTAACATATCATGATCAGCTTCGTTGTAAGATGAACGGTATTAGAGTGATGAGTTTAGGTCACAAGGAATCTGAGATGTTTGTTTTAAATCATATTCAGTCTCGTTTATTAAAATCATTTTCAAATTTAATAACAACGGTTTTTACAGTATAATTTAAATCGTTAAAATCTTTACATTTTACTTAAATTTGATTAACCTCAGGTTTGATTAATGTATACACAGAGAGGGTTAAGTATGTCTAAAACAAAAGAAAATGTCGTCTCAGATCGAGCTAATTTAATTCAAGAAAGTATTACAATGACCATTACAGCCTTGGCTAATCAGTTGCGGAAAGAAGGCAAAGATGTCATCGGAATGTCGGCAGGGGAACCTGACTTTGATACGCCTGAAGATATTAAACAAGCTGGTATTGAGTCTATCACTCAAGGAAAAACAAAATATACTCCTGCTTCTGGAATTGTTGAATTGAAGCAAGCTGTTGTTGACAAGCTAAAACAAGATCAAGGATTAACGTATGCCTTAAACGAAGTCATTATTTCGTCAGGAGCTAAACATTCTATTTTTAATGCATTAATGGCTATTTTAAATCCTGGTGATGAAGTGATCATTCCAACGCCATACTGGGTGAGTTATCCAGATCAGGTGAATGTTTTGGGAGGTACATCAGTATTTATTGAAACAACAGATGTAAACAAATTTAAATTAACGCCAGAGCAATTAAGATCGGCGATTACAGATAAGACAAAGGTGTTGATTTTGAACACACCAAGCAACCCAACAGGTATGGTGTATTCTCGTACAGAATTGGAAGCTTTAGGACGAGTTATTGAAGACTCTGGTATTTTGGTTATTTCGGATGAAATATATGAAAAACTTATTTATACGGGTGAGCATGTATCAATTGCATCGTTGTCTCCTCAATTAAAAGAGCAAACCATTGTGATTAATGGTGTGTCTAAAGCCTATTCTATGACAGGATGGCGAATTGGATACACAGCTGCTTCAAAAGATATCATTGGAGCCATGAGTCGGATTCAAAGCCACTCAACGTCTAATCCGGCTCAAGCATCGCAATGGGCAAGCCTGGAAGCTTTAAATGGGTCTCAAGATGTTGTTGAAACCATGAGACAAGCATTTGCTGAA
>JAYOLY010000012.1:6179-29870 GCA_038120575.1 Rickettsiales bacterium | reverse complement strand
TTTTATGGGAAATGTCTATATTCTTTACAAAAGTAGTGATGAAATATCTAGCGCTGAAATTAAACATAAAATATTAGATTTAATTCCCATTGATGCCAACATTGTATCCGCCAATCATTATTTTTGGTTTTGGTTTAAACATCAACATACTCGATATGATCGACGTCTTCAACTTACATCCTCAGATGATTATGTCATCATTAGCCCTATTTCATATATTGTCACTCAATCTCAATCTACTAATGGAAAAACGTTATATCCTTATACGTCAAAATCAGCAAAACAATATCAGGATATTATGGATAGATTGTTAAAAAATCATCAATTAGTGGAAACAATCCAAACAAGTAGGTATGGAAAGATTAGTCTTTTTAAGATAAATTCAGATACTCTTTAAGGTTAAATTTAGTGACTGATTTGCTTTGAAATTATGTTGATATCGTTGCCTGATAGTATTTTTTTTGTGTTTTCTTTTAAAGTAACAGCTATCATGGCTTTTCCTACTTTTGATGTAGATGTAATTGCAGGAAAGCGTTTAATTATTGGGAAGAATGGATAAAAAACAACCAAGATAAGGTTGATCCACCACACTTTTGACGATGTCCCTTTTTCAGGAATAATTCCTCCTGGTCTGAACGCATAAACATCTTTGAAACCTTTTTTAAATAACATATTTTCTGTTTTTCCTTTAACACGTGCCCACATGATGTTTCCTTTTTCAGTGCTATCTGTTCCTGATCCTGTAACATAGGTGAATGTAACGTTTGGATTTATTTCAAAAATGGTTTTAGCGAGAGCTTCAGTAACTGAAAAAGTGAGTTTGTGGTATTCATCTTCTTTCATTCCTAATGATGAAACTCCCATAATGTGAAAGCAGGCATCGATATGATGGATGTCTTTTTTGATTGATGAAAAATCTAAAAAATTAGTGTGGATTATTTCTTTTAATTTAGGGTGATTTATCTTTAGGGATTGTCTACTTATGGCTATTACTTCATCAATGGATGGATCGTCTAAGCATTCTAGGAGAACTCCTTTTCCAACCATCCCTGTAGACCCTGTTATTATTATTTTTTTCATTATATCAAGTATAAAGTTTTTGATTTATATTGTCTAAAGTAAAGTAGCTTAAATTAATGTTTTTATTAAAAAATGGTTATAAGATGTATTTTTTGTTTAAATGGATTGAGTATTTAATCTTTCAAGTTTGCTGTAGAGTGCTTTTCGGCTAATGTTTAATACATTTGCTACTTTGCTTTTGTTGTTGTTGTATTGTGCCATCGTCATCGCAATAAACTCGTTTTCAACTGCATCTAGTGTCATGCCCACATGAATTGGAAGTGAATTAGTATTAATTTCATTGTCTATGCCTTTTTTTATTCGGCTGGGAAGTAAATCTGAAGTTAAAACAGATCCTCTAGCCATTAAAACAGCACGTTGAATTGTGTTTTTAAGTTCTCTAACATTTCCTGGCCAACGGTATTTTTCGAGATAATGGATGGCGTCAGGAGAAATGTCTCCCACTGTTTTGTTGTATTTAATATTAAATTGATTTAAAAATTGTTTAGTCAGTAATGAAATATCTCCAGGACGGTCTCTTAAGGGCGGTAAATGAATTTGAAATACATCAAATCTGTAGTATAAATCTTCTCTAAATTTTTTGTCTTTTACAAGTTGTTCAATGTTTTCATTTGTTGCTGCAATGATTCGTACATTGACGTTGATTTTCTTTTTTCCTCCTAAACGTTGAAAACTACTTTTTTCTAATAATCGAAGTAAACTTACTTGAACTTTATGATCCATTGTTCCTATTTCATCTAAAAAAATGCTGCCACCGTTTGCTTGTTCAAATTTTCCGATGGATGTTTCTTCTGCTCCGGTAAATGCTCCTTTTTCATATCCAAATAGTTCACTAGAAATTAAATCTACAGGCATTGCTCCTGTATGAACAATCACGTAAGGTTCGTTTTTCAGTTGACTAGATTTGTGAATAGCTGATGCTACAAGATCTTTTCCTGTACCTGTTTCTCCTGTAATAAGGATAGAGATATCGGTTTTGGCGGCATCTTTTATTTGTTCAATGATTTCTTGCATTGGAATACTAACGCCATAAATACCATGAAATTCAACACCAATTCGTTTCATAGGATTGAGAAGTGCACTTTCTCCAACAACAGGTTGTTTTTGGAGCGCTAATTTAATTAAAGAGTGAAGTTCTTTGTTATTTATGGGTTGGATCATGTATTGATAGGCTCCAGCTCGAATACCATCAACAGCAAGATCTAAATCTTTTTCGTCAGAAATTATAATAATTTGTGTTCTCGGGGCATCTTTTGAAATGACTTCTAATAACTCAATTCCATTTGTTTTGTCTTTTTTAGCTATATCTGTTTGCCAAATTAAAATATCATACGATTTTTCAGAAAATTTTTCTAAAATAACATCAATAGATCGAGCAGAGTCGATTTGAACGTTAATCTCTGTAAAACTATATATGATAGACCGAATTGTATCTTTACTTTCTACAATAAGTATTGAAGTCATGTGTATTATTTAAACATTTTTTACTTGAAATGTAAATTGGGTGTATCGTTTTGATACACTTTTTTGGCTATTTTGCTTTTATGTATTGATTTAATTTGTTCCAGTAACCAACATTTTGTAGAGATTCTATTGATTTTTCCGGAAATGTTTCTGGATCAAACTTTGAAATATATGTAAACTCTTGTTCAGGTTTTTCAATAATAAACCCTGTTTTTCTACTTACTCTGATTTTTTTATTTTTATTTTTTTTGAAAATTTCAATAATATCATCACTGACTAAAGATATAATTTCTGGAATGATATACAGTGTAGAAAGCATTGATTCAATTCGGCTATTTTGGGGTTTCGAATCTTGTGATGCTGTTTTTTGTTTTGCTGTCATATCCAATCCAAATCGAACAAGATCTTGATGGCTAACAGGTGGTGGAGTTAGGGAGGAAATGATGCTCATGATGATGTTTTATTTGTTTGTTTGATAAGACGGCTTAGAATAAAAACGAGGCAAGCTGCGCTTATTCCTGGTAAAACTTCATTAATATCAGCGGATAGATTAAGTAGTTTGTACCATACTATTATGGTTATAAACGAGATGCTCATCATTGCAAGAGATGTTTTGAATCCTAGTTTGATATTTATACATTTTGAAAGTATTAAGGGCCCTAATGTTACAGCTAGTCCAGACCACCCTAGTATGACTAAAATGTAGACACTTTTGCTTCCAAGTAAAGCAATTAACACTGTCAAAATCATGCTGCAGATGGTTGTTATCTTTGCGATTGAAATATTGTGTTTGTACTTTGGAAAGATATCTTGAGACATTGCGGCGGAGCATGTAAGAATTTGTGAATCGGCTGTTGAGATTGTTGCAGAAAACAATCCAGCTAAAATACCACCTACAAAAAGTGAGGGAAGCAGTTTTGTTGCAAGTATGGGCAGAGCTAGTTCTGCATCGCTTGTTGTGAGTTCAGGAAGAAGAATTCGAGCTGCAAGACCGACGCCAAGAGAGGTTAGTGAAAATATAATGTACCAGGTGAAATAAATGTATTGAGCTTTTTTTAATTCCGAACTTTTTGAAATAGACATGGTTCGAGTGATGATGTGAGGCTGCCCCATTACGCCAAGGCCAAAGGCAATCCAACCTGCAAGATAAAGAGGAAATCCGAAGGCTATTTTTTGAGGAATCCAATGAAGTAGTGTAGGATCAATTGCTTGAAGTGTAGAAAAAAAGTTTGAAAATCCGTTTATCTCTAAAATAGCTACAGTAAACAATCCAATCATTGACACAAACATCAATATAGATTGAGCCACATCTGTCCAAATTGAGGCTCTTATACCTCCTGCAACACTGTAGGCAACAACTATAACAGCTCCGATAATAATTCCTGTTGTATGCGACCAATTAAGCATCGTGCTAAGTGCCTTGCTTCCAGCTGTTAACTGAGCCGCAGCATATACAGATAAAAACAAAACAATAAACAAGGCTGATAATTTTTGAATGAGTTGTTTCTTGTGCCCTGTAAGATGATGACTGATGAATTGAGAAATGGTGTTGGTATTGAATTTTTCGGTTTTTTCACGCAATGGTTTGTATACAAATGTCCAAGCAAAAAAATCTCCAATTAACCATGCAATAATCAGCCATATTGCTGAGACTCCTATGGTGTATGTAAACCCAATCATGCCAATAAACATGAATCCACTATGACATGTTGATACAGCAGATAGTGCAGTAGGAATGGCTCCAACAGATCTGTTAGCTAATATGTAGTCATCTGTTGTTTTTAAGCTTTTTTTGGAGGAATAGATTCCTATTCCTGTCATAATTAGTAAAAAAATTATAAAGCTTACAATAACCATAATTAATTGGTTGTTAATTGATTTTGATCAATTTTAATATTGCGGTTTTTATTTTGAATCATGTTTGAAAATTTAATCATCTTTTATGCCAACTTTAATTTCTTATCATTTTAAGTTCAAACTATGGGTATTTATGTTTTTATTTTAGTTTTGTAGTGGAATTTAATTAAAAATCTATTATTTTTGTTACCAAAAGAAACACTTTTGTTTAATTCTTGATACGTAACGTCAAATTTGTATGTATTAAAAAATTATAGTGCAATTTTTTTTAAAAAATTCGATTATTACATATAATATTAAAAATTAAATAGTTGAGGAGTAAGGTCTGTGGGATTAAATGAAGTAATTGGAAGTTTAATTGGAGGTTTCAACCACCTTGCAAGTGGTATAGATATTATGTCTTTAGAAAACGTTTCTTGTCGTTTAGAACATGCAGGTCCTCCTCAAGAAGATCGCTAAAGTAAGCCTGCAACATTGCGGAATTGGTTCGAACCAAATGCTAATCTAAAAAAAAATAATGAACTTAATAATCCCCTTAAAGATCCTGATGAGTTTTTTAGAGTTCCTGGTAGAGCAAACTTTACAGAGCCCGCATCGCCGCCTTGTAAAGTATCAGATGTTAGTAGAGGAGGTCCAATTCTAGAGATTCCTACTGAACAAAAAACTACACATAATGAGCTACTAAAAAAAATATCTTAACAAAGATATGCAGCAATGGTATGCAAAAGGAATGAACTAGAAGAAAGTTTAAATTGCATTGACACATTACGGAGAAATCCTCGTCAGAATAAACCAAAAAAACCATAAACTTTTTAATTTGATTTGAATATGCTAGGATTTTGGTATGAAAAAAAAAATATGTTTATTGTGTTATATTGTTTTTTCTTTTTATTCCTTTTTATTTGCAGAAACTCAAGAAGAAAAGGGATTATCCATTGCAACCACTGTTTATAATCATAATAAAGGCTACACGAGTCAGACATCCTATTCTGAGCTTACCTTAATTAATGCTCATGGATCGAAAATGAGTCGTCAAATGAAATCTATTCATTTAGAGACCGAATCAGAAGGTGAAAAAGTTTTAATAGAATTTTTAAAGCCAGCCAATGTAAAGGGTACTAAACTATTAACGTGGTCTTTTAAAACAAGAGATGATTCGCAGTGGTTGTTTTTACCCGCTTTAAATCGAGTAAAACGTATTTTATCAACAAACAAAACTGGGTCGTTTATGGGAAGTGAATTTTCTTATGAGGATGTCGGAAGTGATGAACTTGAAAAGTATACTTATCTATTTTTGAAAGATGATGCTCTGGCTGATAGAAAAGTATGGATATATGAGCGTTATCCTGTTGACAAAAATAGTGGTTATTCTAAACAAGTGATTTGGATGGATCAAGACTATTATCGACCATTGAAAATTGAGTACTATGACAGAAAAGGAGATTTATTAAAAATTTCTGAATTCAGCAACTTCAATTCTTTTACAATGAAACATAAAAATAAAACCATTTGGTTTTATAATTCTATTGTCGTTAACAATGTTCAAACAAAAAAATCGTCTACATTGATTTGGTCAGATAGAGAATTTGAGGTGGCATTATCTTCTGCATTATTTTTAAAAGATAATTTATCAAATTAATGTTTTTTTTAAATCGTTTAATTTTATCCTGTTGTCTTGTTTCTTTTAGTTTGATTGGATGTGTTGAAGCCTATTCAAAAGCTGAATTTAATTATTCGTCTTCTTTTTTTGATAATGATTTAAATCCGACGACGTTTGATGATATGGTTGATTTTTCGGCTCGACTTGATGTTAAAGACTCTATCGGTTTGTTAGGATATAAAGTTCGGCTATTGTCCACTATTGATGCTGTTAATGATTCTAGAAATCGGTTTTTGGTTGAAGATTTGTGGATTCAATTTCCAATAAAACAGTTTACAGTCAAAGTTGGGTCTCAATTGATTAATTGGACATCATTAGACGTGTTTCATCCTGTAGATGTGGTTAACAGTTATTATTTAGATGGAAACTATGCCTATCCACAAAAAATTGCAGAACCTGCAATAAATCTATCGTATCAATTTCCTACATCAACGGTTTCTTTTTTCTATTTTCCAACAGTTCAAAAACCAGTATTTTCAAATGCTCAAAATCGGTTTTCTGGGTCTTTTGTTGTCAATGATGTTCAAGCTATTGGATATGATGGACAGTTGTTAGGTTCTGAATCAATTAATCAAGTTGCTTTTGTTTACGATTTTTCGGCTGGACGATCGGATGTTCATATGCATTACATCAATCATATTGATAGACGTCAGCCCGTTGTTGCTCTGAATTCAAATTCATTCGATTTGACGGCTTTATTTTTACCTGTTGAACAGGTTGGAATAGGGCTTCAGTCGTCTTATGGTTTTATGTTGATAAAGTCTGAAGTTGTTTATCGAACATTTGATGACGCTGTTTTGTCAGATTATGGGTCTGTTTTTCAACACAATCATGTTCAGATGGCAGTTGGTAGCGAGTATACTTTATTTCATCAAAACAATGCGGAGTCGACATTTTTTTTAGAGTATCAATACTATGCAGGTGTGTCCAAAGCTGATCGGGCAGGATTAGGATTGTTTCAAAATGATGTGTTTGTTGGCTATCTACTAAATCTTAATGATGTTCGATCTACAGAACTATTTTCTTCCATATTGATTGATTTAGAACGTTCCTATGAGGTTTTATATTCAGCTACATTGTCTCGATTGTTAAATGAATATTGTAAACTATCCCTTGGAGTTATAGCTGTTGTTGCTAAAACTCAATCTGATGGTTTGGGTTTAGCTCAATTAGCTCAAACAGATCATCTTTTTTTTAAGATAACCTATACACTTTAATGGCTCAGAATTTAATGTCTATTCTAGTTTCTTTTTTCTATCCAAAAAAAAATGCGACCTCGTTGGTGGTTGGATTTTTTATCGGAGCATTTATTGGTTTTATTCCCTTTAATACTGGGCTTGATATAGCTATGGTGTTGATTACATTATGTTTTACTGTACCTGTTTTTTCAGTTTGTTTAGGAGCTGCTATATTTTATATGTTTCAGTTGTTTTTACTTCCAGTAATGCATGATGTGGGCTTACTAGTTTTAGCAGATAGTAAGAGTGTTTCATTTTTGTTTAAATTGATATATCACATTCCTTTTTTTGCTTATCTTGATTTAAATTATTCTGTTATTTGTGGGGCATATCTCATGTTTTTTGTTTCTTTATATCCATCTATTGTATTATCTTTTTGGGTGTTACAGTATTTAAATATAGGACAAAAAAAAGATGATTAAAAAATCTGTGCTTAAATGGGTAGCCGGAATGGTTTTATTCATATGTTTTGGTTTATTGATAGCATCTCCTATTGTTGTAAAATTGTATATCGATGATTCTTTGGAATCTTTGTTTGAAAGGCCAGTTGAGATTGAAGCCGTAAAGATATCGTATTTTCCGTTAAAATGTGACATAAAAAACATTCATATTATTAACCTAGATCAACCAGAATTTGATCTTTTTGTTGTTGATTCTGTGTCTACTCATCTGCAGGTTTTACCTTTGGTGTTTAGGCGACTTATTTTTGAATATATCAATATTGATTCTGCAGATTTTATGGTAAAACGATCTGTTCCATATCAGGTGACATTGCGTGATAAAAAGAAATTTAATTTGTTTGATAACAAACCAGTTGAGCATGATATGTCGGTGTCTAATGACGATTTAGTTTCTAAACTAGATTTAGCCCTAGATGTTTCCTTATTCAAGCCGAGACAAGAGTTGGCTATGCATCACTTTTTAAAAGACCATGCTGTCGAGTTTCGAGCCAAAGAAAAACTTTTGAGAGATCAACAAAAATCGTCTTTTTTTAAATCTATTTCATCCATTGAAAAAGACATGGATACTATTCTTGGTTTAAAAAAATCTGAGCTAAAGACGATGTTAAATCAAGAGTCTTCACAAAAAATGTTGTTATCTAAAAAAAATTTAATGATGGAGTTTAAAGAACGCTTTAGTCAGACTAAAGCGGATTTAATTAATATACACGATGAGTTATCTAACTTGTACATCGATTTAGATCGAGCTTAT
Source organism: Rickettsiales bacterium (assembly GCA_038120575.1). Lineage (GTDB taxonomy): Bacteria > Margulisbacteria > Marinamargulisbacteria. The sequence goes on along the minus strand of JAYOLY010000012.1, from coordinate 21,359 downwards.
CAAGCAGATTTTGATGCTTTTTTTACATTAGGAGAGGAACGTTATTTGTCTCAACAAACTATTTTTGATGTTGTGTTGGCTGGCATGATTTCTCGTGGTTTTGATTTATTAAATCATTATAAGCATGAGTTTGATTCTGAATATGCCTCTTTATTTGATATTGAATCTCTGGATAGAGATTATAATAAGCAACGGAAAGGTGCCTATGTGTCTTTGAGGTTTGGTCAATCATGGCCATTGTTTGCAATCAAACACTTAAGTTTGACTGGAGAGTCAACGCATCATGTGTATTCTGGCGAGTTAATAAATCTAACAACGTTAAGTTTAAATAGTTTGAATAAGATGTCGTTGAACTGGAATCATAATCCAAAACATTCAACAGGTGTTGTGGCAAAAGCAACTGGCGGTGTTGTTCATGATTTAGAAGGAGCTAGATTTGTATTTGATTTAAATTTAAAACAAGAAGGCGATTATTTTTTTGGATTAGAGACAGTTCCTTTAAAACAGGCTGACAGTGTACTGGATATACAGTTAGATTATTTTAATCAGGTTTTAGATTTTGATTTATATTTAATTATGAATCGTATTCAATTTGGTAAAGAGTTGCTATCAAATGTGTTTGTTCGATCTTTTTTATATTCAATTGATCGGATTGAAGCTGCTTTGGCTATTGATGGGCCATTGAATAATGTATCGTTTTCAACAAAATCTACTTTGGATAAGGAATTAAATTTTTTAGTTAATATGATAAAAAAGCAACAATCAGAGCAATTGGTTGTTGATGTTGAGACATTTCTTTTAAATGAAAAAAAAGAGTTAATGACGTTGTTTTTGGATGCTTCATTATTACAAAAATATAAGGATACGTTAAATAAATTTGATAGTATTGGTGACAAGCTTCTGTCTGTTGAGGCTTTGTTCGAAAAAATTAAATTATAGTTTTTGTTCAAATTTTTTAAGAGACTCTATCAGCGATTCAGGAAGTTTGATTGCTTTAAATTTTTTTTCATCGCAACAGGCTAGTTTGATTGTTGCTGAACAACACAATACATCATTTAAATATATGCTTTGAGACATGGTCATACTTGCTTGTGTAAGCGTTATTACTGCTGATGAGATGATAAACTCGTCTTCAAATCGCAAAGGAGAGTGATAGCGTAAATCAACATGAATTGGCACAAGCCCAACACCTGTTTCGCGTAATGTTTTGTAGGGGTAGTTGATTGCTTTTAAGTATTCAATTCGACCGGCTTCAAGAAAACGAAGATAGGTTCCGTAGTACACAACTCCAGCCGCATCTGTATCCCCAAAATAAACGGTTGATGTGTAGTTATGATGTTTGCCAGATGGTTTATACATAAATTTATGATACTAAAGCTTGTAGAATTGGTACATTTATTTTTTGTTTATTTCATTCCAAAAGGCTTGTTGAACAGGAGATAATGCTGTTTTTTTTGCAAATAATCCTACTTCAAGAGTGGGTAAATTGGTATATGTTCTATTTTCTTTAATAAGTTGACTTAAATGGCTGTTTTCAACCACAATTTTTGGTAAAATTGCACTTCCTAAACCCGCAGAAACCATCGATAAAATTGCTTCATGCCCTTTGACGTAACTATGAACAGTGTAGGGTTGTTTATGATGGGTAAGATATTTTTTAATGATCGTTGCCAAATCTCCTTGTTCAGGAAATATCATGGATAGAGTTGTTTGTGTTTGTTTTTGAATCGGTTCAATAAATATTAATGGTGTTTCAAGAACTTTTTTGCTTAAAAATTGAGTTAATTTTTTTTTGTTTATAATTCCAATTGAAAAATCTATATCTTCTGCCAACAATTTGTCATCGCCTTGTTTAACTTCTCCTGTTTCTAAATAGGTCATAATAGCAGGGTAGTTTTGTCTAAACGATTTTATAATTGGAGGAAGAATATGATAGGCTGCAGTGACAGTTGAATAGAGTTTAATCTGGCCTTGAAGTTGTTTGGAGTGATGTGGGTGGAGATTGTTTAATAAGTCTTGATAGGCCATTCGTGTTTTTTTAGCATAGTCATATACTTTTTTTCCTTCTTTTGTCAGTGCTACTTTTCGATTGTTTCGTTTAAATAATGTTGTATTTAGTTCTTTTTCAAGGCGTTGAATCAGTCTTGTGACTGTGGATATGGTGATATGGTGTTGATCACTTGTTTTTCTAAAATGGAGTTCTTCAGCGAGTGTGATAAAAATATTTAATGTATCTAAATTCATTTTATTGTTTCATTTTTTGCAATATATTATTTCTTATTATTCAATTTAATTCAATGATTTTGTGTTGTATCATAGAAAAACATTCATTTTGAATGATATTAATTTAAGGAGAAATCAATGAGTTTATCACTATATTATGATAAAGATGCAGATTTAAATTTAATTAAATCTAAGAACATCACAATTATTGGATACGGAAGCCAAGGTCATGCACATGCGCTAAATTTAAAAGATAGCGGTGTAGACAACATTACCATAGGGTTGCGTTCGGGTTCTTCAAGCGCCGAGCGAGCGGCATTAGCAGGTTTTTCTGTTGCTGAGCCTATTGAAGCTGTTAAAGACGCAGATATTATTATGATTTTAACCCCTGACGAGTTTCAAGCTGAGTTATATCAGGAGATTGAATCTCATATTAAAAATGGTGCTGCACTGGCATTTGCACATGGATTAAATATTCATTTTAATTTAATTACTCCTCGAGCAGATTTAGATGTCTTTATGTCTGCCCCAAAAGGACCTGGTCACACTGTAAGAAGTGAATATTTGAAAGGTGCTGGCGTTCCATGTTTGATTGCTGTTTCTCAAAATGCATCTGGTCACGCAAAAGATCTTGCTTTGGCATGGTCATCAGGCGTAGGTGGCGGTCGTTCTGGTATTATTGAAACGACGTTTAAAGATGAATGTGAAACAGATTTATTTGGTGAACAAGCAGTGTTATGTGGTGGCGTAACAGCATTGATGAAAGCTGGGTTCGAAACACTAGTTGAAGCTGGATATCCTGCTGAAATGGCTTATTTTGAATGTCTTCATGAAATGAAATTGATTGTTGATTTGATTTATGAAGGTGGTATGGCAAATATGAGATATTCAATTTCTAATACTGCAGAATATGGCGATTACTTATCTGGGCCAAGAGTGATTACTGAACAGACTAAAGCTGAAATGAAAAAAGTGTTAGAACGAATTCAATCAGGAGAATTTACTAGAGAGTTTATTAACGATAGTAAACAAGGGGCTTCTCAATTAAAAGCATGGAGAAAAGCTGGAGCTGAACATCAACTAGAAGAAACAGGAAGTCAGTTAAGAACACTTATGCCTTGGATTAAAGAAAATAAATTAGTTCGAGAATCGTAAGATGTCTCAGACAACATAAGGGGGGGATTTTTGGGGGATAATAGAGTATCGAAAAAAAAATGTATTGTTGCTATAATTTCGATACATTTGCGCCTGTAGCTCAGCTGGATAGAGCAACGGACTTCTAATCCGTAGGTCGTAGGTTCGACTCCTACCGGGCGCACCATTGTTTTACATTCAACTTTATTTATTATTATTAAATTTAAAATGGCTTGTGATGTGTTTTAAAAAGAAAATGTTGAGCCTATTTTAAATGAAATATCGCTGTAAAGGGCTTCTCCGGGTAGATATCCATCTGTTTTGTAACCTAAACTGATTAAAATATGTGTTGTTGAATTTTTGTTGACTTTGATATGACATATGGTATCAACTCCAAATCCCAATCCTTTTTTATTGTAAATGGTATTGCTATTGTTTTTAAACTGAATAGTTGGTTGATTCCATAAGTAAAGATGAGTATCAAGCTTAATGTTGTTATTAATTTTTTTATTCCAATTAGAAAATTCTAATGCCCAAGATGTGTTTATGCCTTGATGTGAATGATACATGGCAATTTCAGATAAAGATTTTTTATTATTTATGTATAGCTGATATCCTAATTCTGGTCCGAAGGGAGCTAATCTAAAACTAAACATAGGTAAAATAGATATGCTTTTTGATATGTCAAAAAATGGGATGTTTATGTTTTTTTGTCCTGTAATGATATAGTTTCCAATAGAGTAAAATGAGTAATAGTTAAGTGGGTCTAAAAATAACCCTAAAAGGCTATAGTTTTTTAAACTATCTAATGAAATATCATAATTACTATCTAATTTCATTAAATAACTACTAATGTCAGCTACTGCAATAGTTGAAAAAAAATTTGTGTCTGTAAATAATGTATATCCATATAAGTCATTGTTGCTTAATATATAAAAAATTGCGTTTTTGTAGTGAAGTGTTTTATTTTGAAAAATATTTTTTCTAATGTTGTCAGCTAAAATTGATGATGCCTCTACGCCCAACGAGCTAAATAAAGCTGATTGATCATTTGATATATTGTTATAATTTTTACATCCTGCAGAGGGTAATCCTCCCCAACTGGGGGTGCCAATGTTGTAGCTAAAATCATTGCCTGTTCTTCTGCATAAATTTGCGTGGCCATAATATTCATGCTGAATTATTGGAAAAAAATGAATCATTGGAAGATCTAAGCCTGCTAGTTTTGTTAGTCGATACATACTATTGATTAAAGGAGAAAACTTGGTTTTGTTGTATACTATTTTAGTAGGAAATATTGCTTCATCTAAATGTTTGTATATTGTAAAACTACTTTCCATTAAACTACTTCCGGACTTTATTGATTGGTTTGTATCAAGAAGAACAGAGATTGTAGTCGCTTGTGTGTTCAACATACTTAAATATAATAAAATCAGTTTAAAAAATATGAACTTTTTCATAAATAGTTAGTTTAAATAGAAGACGAGAGATTGTGAAGTTTTTATGTATCTTATTTTGTTCTAAAAATTTTAGCTAATGGATTTCCTTTTGCTAGCTCGTCAACAAGTTTATCAAGATATCTAATTTTTTTGATTAATGGATTTTTAATGTCTTCAATGGTGTGGCCACATATGTTTCCAGTAATAAATGTTGCATTGGAATTAACTTTAGCTTTATTTAAACATGCTTCAAAGGATATGTTGTCATTAATATAGTTTTGAAGTTCTTTGCTGGTAAATCCTGTGAGCCATTCAATAACTTTATTAAGTTCTTCTTTTGTACGACCTTTTTTCTCGATTTTATTTGTATAAAGATCGTATATTGTTGAAAAAGTCATCATTGCAACTTTTTTATGTTTATCTTTTTTTTCTGATTTTTGAGTCATAATTTTAGTATTATTATATCATATGCCTACAAGAGTTTATTTTTATGCAGTTAACAGTTTTTTATAATATAGATTAATAAAAATAAGTAAGATTTAAATATATATAAAAAAAAGTAAATTTTTTTTAAAATATTTCGATAACTTAATAACACTTTAAATAAAAAAAATAGGAGTTTTATAATGTCATTTTTTTCAAGAGTATTAGCTGGAGTAGCAGGGAGTGCATCAAATTCACGAGAGCAAGCAACTCAAGAGATGAGAGTAGGTTTATTAACTGCCGCTACATCGACTGATTCTATAGAAGTACGTAATCGTAATAATATTAAGAAAATTCTTGATGAGATTGGTACATTATGTCACAACAGCCTAACCGATGACGACCTTAAAAAATTGCCAGACATTCTTACTAAAAAACTTGATAAGTCTCTTACTCAGCAGTTAAATGATTTGGAATTATTTAAAGAAAATTTACAGTTGATTATTAACATGAGAACATCTTTTTCCGCTAACGATACTCTTAAAATCCAAAACGGTAGGATTACATTTGGTGACTATATTTACAAAAGATCTTCTGTTCAAAAATTGACTGTTGAAGGTTGGTTTAAAAACAAAATATTTGGCTATGGAGAAATAATTGCTGAGTGTGATGGGGGGGTTCGTCGATTTGAATCAGGGGAATTTAATCGTACAGGTTTAAGTGATCGTATGTATGTACTAAAAAAAGGAGTATTAAAAATAGAAAAAAATGGAAAAGTTACAGAAATTCGAAAAGGAGAATTTGAATTTAAGAAATTATTGATTTTTGTAAAAGGTGAGTCAATAAACTATGATACGGGTGTCACTTTAAATGGAGAGTTTAAATCGTTATATTCAATATCTTTTTTATATTCTGGAACTAGAAAAAAAAATGGAACCACTTGGAATGGACTCTTTGAATATTTTCACGAAATACAAAAAGGTGTTTTATGTAAGGGAGAAATAGTTGATTCCGATCAGACTAGTTCAACACTAGATCTGGAGTTTACTTCTTGCAAAGATAAAGTTTTGTACTTTAAAGGAGAAATGACCACAAAACAAACGCAGGACGGAGGTGTTACTCGTTATTCTGGAACATACCGATATGACCAAGAATTAGGCAAGCATATTTTAGTTGATGGGACAAAAACTCTGCCAGATGGAACAACTGAAAAGGTTTCTAAAGAATAAATTAGTAACCGAAAAGTCTAAACAATCAATCAATAAACTTTTTTGCATCTTTATTTGTTTTTAGATAGTATAATTGTTTTTTATGAAGGTTTTATTTATTCAATTTTTATATGTCTAAAATTCTAGTCAGTGCAGGTGAATTATCTGGAGATATGTATGCAAGTCGCATAGTTCGGGCTTTAAAAGAGCACGACTCTACACTTGAGTTTGTGGGGATGGGGCATAAGCAAATGGAACTTGCAGGTGTACGCATTATTACTGATGTGGTGTCTGTTTCCACAATTGGAATTTTAGAACCATTTAAACATATCCCAAAGCTTTTGACTGCCTACTATAAGATGAAAAAGGCGCTTAAAGTTGAAAAACCTGATGTTGTTGTTGTCATTGATTATCAAGGCTATCATATGCCATTTATCAAGGTGGCAAAGCGGTTGGGTATTCCTGTTGTATATTACATTTCTCCTCAAGAGTGGCAATGGGGCACTGACAAAGGTGGTCAACAAGTTGTTCAATATACAGACAAAATATTAGCTATTTTTTCGCAAGAAGAACGTTTTTATAATCGATTGGGCGGTAATGTATCTTTCGTTGGTCATCCCATTATGGATGCCATTACATTGTCAACTACAAAAGATCAATTTTATGAAACACTTGGTGTTGATAAAACCAAGCCCATCTTGGCTGTTTTTCCTGGGTCTCGTCCACAAGAAATAAGTTTGTTGTTGCCTGTTTTTTTAAAAAGTATTCAAAAAATATTATCAACGCAGCCCAATATTTCAGTTGTTGTTTCTATTGCTTCGGATGTGTATAGAGATCAAATTTTAAAGTTAATTTCAGCATTTAATCTGGTCGATAAGGTGATTGTTTTTTCAGGTAATCAACACGACTTGATAAACAATTCTTATCTTTCTATAGTCACGTCTGGAACTGTTACATTAGAACATACTTGCTTAGAAACACCTTTTATTGCAACTTATCGATTTGGATTTTTTTCCTATTGGATTGCAAAATTAATTTTTGGAAAACGTTTAAAAAGAATTCCTTATATTTCTTTACCTAATTTATTAGCTAGAAAAAAAATTGTTCCAGAATTTTTGCAACAGGTATGCACCGTCAACAATATTGCTGATGAGGCGATTTCTTTGTTAAACAATTCTTCCAAATATGAGGCTGTAAAGCTTAGTCTTAAAGAAATAAAAAAACAATTAGGTTCAGATCGTGTCGCTGAAAAAGCCGCATTAGAAATTTTAAAATTCATAAAAAAATAATGGTTTTAAATAAAAGGCTATACTTTTTAAACTAAGATTAATATAATAGTTTTTATGAATCCAGCAAAAGCAAATTTATTAAATGCAATAACATTAATCATTATGGGATTATGGGGCTATGTTGAAGTTAATTCTCCTACGGCTTTAATTCCTGTTGGGTTTGGTGTTGTCTTGTTGGTGTGTTTTTTTGTTTCTCAAAGTAAACCGAATTTAAATAAGCTTGTAGCTCATGTTGCTGTTTTATTTACTTTAATTATTTTAAGTGCACTTGTTGGAATGAGACTGCCAAAATCTCTAGATGCTGGAGGCGTTGGACTTTTAAGAGTTCTAGCTATGATTTCAACGTCTGTTTTAGCAATAGTATATTTTATCAAAAATTTTATAGATTCAAGAAAAAATAAATAATTTTTTGTTTTCCAAAATAAATTTCCTTGTTTTTTTTCTCTTTTTAAATTGTTCAGTTGTTACGTATTCTATTGAAATTAGTTCAATATCTCTTGATGCTTCAAGAAATACTGAGGCAGCAATAGAGTTTGTTGATACGATGAATAGCATTCGTTATCAAGGAATGTCCTATTTATACGATTATGCATCTAAAAAAACAGGTCATACTCAATTTTTTTTAACAGGGATTGTTGTTCTTGCGGATACGTTATTTTCTTCTGGTTCAAATATTACGATTCATGAAGTAGGTCATGCAGAAGCGGCAAGATATCATGGGGCTACTGACATTTCGTTTTTGTCAGGCAATTACAACAATTTAACGATGTTTGAATTATACTATTTTTCTTCTTTGCATTTTACTGCTGCTACACAATATCGTATTAATCAATCTTTTACACCCTATATGCGAGCATGGATTTCTGGTTCTGGTGTGAATTCAGCAAATATTGCAGCACATCATTGGCATATAAAGTCTCTCAAAAAAGGATATTATAATTATTTCAATTTCGTTATGATCTCTTCGTCAAAATTAAATACGTTAACATATGCCTTCATAGACCCGGATTCAAGTTCTGGAAATGATTTTGGTTCATATATCGATCATATGTCAGATCAGGGGTATTCTATTTCGATAGAAGATATCCGCAATCAACTTGTCTTAACAACCTTGCTTTCTGGTTCGATGAATATAAGTAATCGTTTTGTCGCATTAAATTCACAACAAGGTTTTTTTCAACATAAATCTAACATAGATCCTGTTTATAAATATAAAAAAGTGTCGTTATATCGTCCAGAATTCTATACCTTTTTGATGCCTGATAGTCTAACATTGTGGTCAGAGTTTTATATTAATCATGATAGTGTAGGTCTTTTTTCTGTTGGTGTTGAAGAAGCAACTATTGGAAAATCAAAACGAGAGTATAGCTTGGGTTGGTATCCTACAATTAAGAATGTTGATGCCATAGTTAGAGTTGTTTATTCTGACAATTTAAATCCTTTTTTTGTTGTTAAAGCAAAGTATTGGATATATCCTAAATTGGCTTTGAGTGGAAAAGTGTTTCATGGAGATCGAACAACTAATGCTCAAATGAGAGAATATATTTCTGATGATACGGCTATTGTTTTAGGTTTATCGTTGAATTTAAATTAGACTAACCATCTTGCTTATATTGTTTGATTAGTTTTTGTGGAGTACACTTATAAAAATTGTTTAGGAGTTTTTTTATATGAAAACATTAATTTTAATTATTCAGTTTGTTTCAGCTATTTTATTGGTTATTGGTGTTTTGCTTCATTCGGCTAAAGGAGAAGGATTGGCGGGTATTGGTGGGTCTGCAAGATTATTTAATTCTCAAAAAGGTTTAGAAGATGGACTTACAAAGTTTACAGCAATGATGGCTTTAATTTTTGTTGTTTCTGCTGGGGTTTTTGGTGTTGTATTTTAAATTTTTTATCTCTTTTTTAGTTATATTTAATTTATTTTTTGGAACTCATTTTGCTCAAAGCAATAAACAAGATAGTCTAATAAAAAAACTTGTTCCAAACATGGATCAACCTTTAACACAAAAAGATACTATTGATGTAAGTGAAACAATTAAGGCCATTAATATTTCTGGAAATAATGCTGTTTCTTTAAGAGATATTGTCAGTGTGTTAACCATCAGAGAAGGGGATCTCTTTAATGATTATCATTTAAATAGAAATTTAAAACGAATAAAAAAAATGGGTTTTTTTCAAGTTGTTGACTCGTCCGTGGAAGAGTCTAAGCAGGGCAAAACAATTTCGATTGTTTTAACAGAATATCCTGCTGTTACTTCTATTTTATTTGAAGGTAATCATTTTTTTACAGATGATTATCTTAAAGAAATGATTAAGTCAAAACCAAACACAGTTTACAATATAAGCGACATCAAACAGGATATGATTTTAATTTCAGATTTATATTCTAAATCAGGTCTATTTAATGCAAAAATTTATAATGTCATTGGTCCTGTAGATCAAAATGGGCCTTTAACTTTTTATATTGCTGAAGGGGTTGTTGAAGACATTATTATTTCAGGAAATATGAAAACTCAAGATTATGTTATTTTAAGAGAAATGTCGATGCGTCCAGGCGATCCTATCCGAGATGTTAGTTTACAAAAAGATATTCGTCGCATTTATAATCTTCAATATTTTGAAGATATTCAACCGGAGGTATATCCTGGAGAAAAAGAACACCAATATGTTTTAAAATTTAATATTAAAGAACGAGAAACATCGGGGTCCTTTGCGGTTGGAGGTGGCTACTCTCCTAATTCAGGTTTTAATTTGTTTTCAGATTTGTATTGGGACAATTTGCTTGGGTCAGGTCGCATGGTTATGTTGAAAGGGAATTTGGGATTGGCTAATGAAGAAGGGGAAAACAAAAATTCAACGTTTCAGTTTCGATACACCGATCCATGGGCGTTTGGAAATCGACGATCGTTGTCTTTGCGTGCGTGGCTTACACAAGGTTCCCTAAGTGCCTATAACCCTTTAAGTTCAAATTTTTCTTTTAGAAATGAGTATCGTACAGGACTTGATGCCTTAATTGGTCTGCCACATTCGTACGATTTCAGATCTTCGCATCGAATAAAGTATGAAAGTGTGGATTTGCAAGATATTTCATATGTTTATAAGATTTATAGTTATGAATTAGGTTTAATTTATGATAAAAGAGATGTTGCGATTAATTCCAGATCTGGTTCATATTATGAGCTTTCTATTGAAAAAGCATTAAGTTTAAGTTCAAATGCCATCGATTTTACGCAATATGACATAACTTATAAAAAATTTATTCCTACGTTTAAAAAACAAACAATTGCTTCTCAACTGCGACTAGGCCTATTGCGATCAGATGGGTTTGATAATGATGATATTATGGTGGCACAGCAATATTATGTTGGAGGATCGAGAACAGTACGGGGCTATCCAGATCATAAACCATTTGGAAAGGGAGATAAGCAAGTATTATTTTCAACTGAATATCGATTTTTAGTTAATTCGAATTTGTATTACTATTTTTTTATTGATGCTGGTTATGCGTCAGAGATAAAAGATGAATCAGGAAACTTTATTCATAGAGATTATAAAGATTTATCAAATTATAAACTAAGTAAGGGAATTGGTGTAAGTGTAGTAGTTCCTGGATTGGGGCCATTAAAACTTGACTATGGTATCACTGAAAATAATCATTCCATGATTCAGTTTAATATGGGGTATTCTTTTTAATTCTATTTTGATAAACTTATAATCAAATTAGTTAGAGAGGTTATGTATGAAAATTAAATCATGTTTACTCGTTTTTGTTATGTTTATTATGTCTTCATTTTCTTTTGCGTCAGAAATTGGCTATATCGATATGGGGTTTCTTGTTCAAAATTTAAAGCAAGTTGCTAAATTTAATGATAGTATCAAAGTGAAACAAGAAGAGTTTCAAAAATTTGTTGAAAAAAAAGAAAAAGAAATTGCAGATGCTACTCAAAAGCAAAAAGATCAACAAAAAATTCAAGAAATGATGACAAAAGCTCAAGAAGAACTTCGTCCAAAACAAGAAGAGCTTTTAACACTTCAACGTGCGTTTGAAACTAGTTTAAAGATGCAAATTGATACCACATCAAAATCTATTGCTGAAGAATACAATTTAGATGTTGTTGTGAACAAAGAAGTGTTGTTTTATGGTGGTTTTGATATTACCAATATTGTTATAGATCGATTAAATCAATAATTTGAAACTTAAGGATATTGCTTCAAAAATAGATGCTAATCTATTTGGAGATGCTGACTTAATTATAAAAGAATTTCACTCTTTAAAGACAGCTTCCAAAGAGGATTTATCATTTGTTCTTGAACAAAAATATGTTTCTCAAGTCTACAAATCAAAAGCGAAAGCTTTTATAACCTTCAAACATTTAGATGGGTTAAATCATCAACTTGTTGTTAAGAATCCAAGAAAGGCTCTAGCTTTAGCTATTGAATTGTTTTACAGCAATCAATTAAACAATCGTTTATCTAGTCAATATCATGATAAACCTATTTCAGAATCAGCTGTATTAGGGGAGTCTGTAAAGGTTAATCATTTTGTTACTATTGGCGATCAATCTACCGTTGGAAATGGATCTGTTTTAATGAATCATGTGTCTATTGGACATCATTGTAATATAGGAAAAAATTGTTTGATTTATCCTAATGTAACCATTTTAGATGGTGTTGTTATTGGAGATAATTGCATTATTCACAGTGGAGCTGTTATTGGTTCGGATGGGTTTAGTTATGCTCAAGATGGTAAAACTTATTACAAAGTACCTCATATTGGAACAGTGGAGTTAGAACACGATGTTGAGATTGGTGCTAATGTAACGATTGATAGGGCATGTTTGGATAGAACAATCTTAAAATCAGGAACAAAAATCGATAATTTAGTTCATATAGCACACAACTGTGAAATTGGTCACAATTGCGTGATTGCTGCACAAACTGGGATGACTGGTGGTACTTGTGTGGGGGATCAAGTCATGATAGGTGGTCAAGTTGCGATTGATAATTCAGAAATTGGAAATAATGTGATAATCTTAGGGCGTTCTGGAGTAACCAAAGATATAGTAGATGCTTCAGTTGTCTCGGGTTATCCTGCTCAAGATCATAAACAAGAACTTAAAGAAAAAGCAACATTAAAAAAAATGTTCAAGCGAGGTTAGAAATGAAAATTTTATTTTTTTTCTTAGCAATACTTAGTTTTGTTGTATCCGCAGATTCCAGTTTATATGGCCCTTCTGGATTGGTTACAATGCCGACTGCTCAGTCTCTTCATTATAAAGAACTGACTGTTTCTTATGATTATCTATTTAATGTTGATAACTCTGATCAGCATTCATGGGTATATAGTTTGAATTTAGGTACCTTTGAAAACTTAGAGGTGGGTGTTGTTGGCGGAGAGAGACCAGAGGAAGGCTTGTTTTTAAATGTTAAATACTTCATCACAGAGGGAAGTGAGCGACTTCCGTTGACATTTGCAGCTGGTTTTGAAAATTTATCTGCAAATGATGAATCAGCTTTTTATTTGGTTGTTTCTAAAACCTTACAACCAGATTTTCATATTCATGGAGGCTTTAAAGCTATTTTTTCTGATGAGTTAGATCCAATGATTATGGTTGGTACAAATTATTTTTTTAATGAAAAAATAGAGTTTTTGGGCGATATAAATGGTCAAAATCAATCTTATTTTGTTAATCTTGGCGCAAAATATCAGTTAAATGATAATGTAATATTGCGAGCAAATATTGTAGATTTATTTCATATTAGTCCTCGCGGAAGATTTTTTTCTTTTGGAATTGTGTCTAATCGATTTTTTTAATTTTTTGATATGCTCTTCAATAATAAATTAACTTTATGTTAAACTAATTCTATAATATGTACTTAGAGCTTATAATACAAAAAAATAACGAAGAAGATTTTCAAGCTAAATGTCCGCTGTTTCCTAATTGCAAAGGAAATGGGGCAAGCAAAGATGAAGCAATAAAGCGTTTGTGTAGGTCTATATCTCATTTTATTTCTCGACAAACATCTAGTTTTTTTAAAAAAAAATTAATGTCTAATGATTATTCAGAAATAGTTTCACATCCAGATGAAAAAGATAAATTTCAACATCGTGTAATCAATTTGCTTCCTGAGTCAGCGAATAATAAATATAAAGTCTTTTTGAAATCATTGGATCAATTTTCTAGTGATGACAATGTAAATATATCTTCTGTAGATGATGAAATAATCAAATTATCTATGTCTGATACATTCCAACAAGATAATAAAGACGATAATTCTTTGCTTTTTGGCATTTCTTTATGTCTCAATTAAATTCTGAACTACAAATCTTAAGACACAGTGCAGCTCATGTTTTAGCTCAAGCTGTTCAAGTTTTTTTTCCTGATGCTAAGTTGGGCATAGGCCCTGCTATTGAAGATGGATTTTATTATGATTTTGAATTGCCTGAATCGTTAACTGAATCTGATTTATCTAAAATTGAGATTGAAATGCAGCGTATTATTGATGAAAAGCAAGAGTTTAAACAGTTTGATCTTTCAAGAGATGAAGCTAAAAAACGTTTAAAAGAATCTAATCAAATTTATAAATCCGAGCTTATTGAGTCCTTAGATTTGATTGATTATTCATTTTATAAAAATGGTCCATTTGTAGATTTGTGCAAGGGACCTCATTTAAATTCAACAGATCAAATCAAAGCCTTTAAATTATTGCGAGTTTCAGGTGCTTATTGGAAAGGGTCTGAAGAAAACGCCATGTTGCAACGCATTTATGGTACTGCATTTTTTTCTGCTAAGGAATTGCGACTTCATTTAAAAAAATTGGAAGAAGCAAAAAAAAGAGACCATCGACTTATTGGCAAACAATTAAAATTATTTAGCATTACTGACGATATCGGTGGTGGGTTAGTTTTGTGGCATCCAAAAGGTGCTGCAATACGTAATGTTATCGAGCAAACTTGGAAAGAGTTGCATTCTAAGCATCACTATTTGCTCGTAAATACACCGCATATTGGAAAGTCTGAATTATGGTCTACATCTGGGCATTTGGAATTTTATCAAGAAAATATGTTTGATAAAATGGATGTTGAAAATCAACAGTATTTTTTAAAGCCCATGAATTGTCCGTTTCATATTATGATTTATAACGATCAGCAGCATTCATATAGGCAACTTCCGGTTCGTTATGCCGAATTAGGAACAGTGTATCGTTATGAACGCTCGGGTGTTATGCATGGATTGATGCGAGTTCGAGGATTTACACAAGATGATGCCCACATTATATGCACTGTTGATCAAGTTCAAGACGAGATTAAAACTGTGCTGACATTTTCTCTTGAGATGCTCGAACGATTTGGGTTTAAAGATTTTAAAATTTTTATTTCTACTAAACCGGCTACAAAGTCTGTAGGAGATAAAAAACTATGGGATCATGCTGAAAAGGCTTTAATAGAAGCCACTAAGG
>JAYOLY010000012.1:5696-6169 GCA_038120575.1 Rickettsiales bacterium | reverse complement strand
GATTATGATATTGACGAGGGTGGGGGAGCTTTTTATGGTCCCAAAATTGATATTAAAATTAAAGATGCGATAGGACGAGAATGGCAATGTTCAACGATTCAATTTGATTTTAATTTGCCTGAACGATTTAATATGACATATATCAATAGTGAAGGAAAGAAAGATCGCCCAATTATGATTCATAGAGCTTTACTTGGTTCATTAGAACGTTTTTTTGGTATTCTCATTGAACATTATGAGGGCTGGTTTCCTTTATGGTTAGCCCCTGTTCAAATTAAAATTTTGTCTGTTAATCCATCGGTTACAGATTATTCTATAACCTTAGCTGAACAGCTTAATGAAGCAGGATTTAGAGTAGAACTAGATATATCGCAAGAAAAAATTGGATCTAAAATTAGAGATGGAATTCATCAAAAAATACCATATTTGGCTATTATTGGAGATAAAGAAAAAGAATCAGGTATGGTTACAAT
>JAYOLY010000012.1:0-5686 GCA_038120575.1 Rickettsiales bacterium | reverse complement strand
ATATAAGAGTCCTGCTGATAAATGAAATTAACGAAATGTAGGTCAATTTAATTATGATGATTTGTTAGTTTTTTTAAAAGAGTCATTACATTCCACAATTTGACAGTAATTATGATGACTGATAGACTAACTAATCTTTTATATCTGTTTGAAATTTCAATTATTCGGGTATACAGATTTTGTTTGGAGGAAGTTTTATAAAAAATTATTACATTAATAAAAAGATCAGAGCTAGAGAAGTCAGATTAATTGATGCAGACGGTACTCAAATTGGTATTTTAAATATAACTGAAGCGTTGTCTTTAGCCTCTCAAAAAGAATTAGATTTAATACAAATTACTAATCAATCTAATCCTCCTATTTGTAAATTAGCTGATTATGGTCAATTTCTGTATCAGCAGAAAAAGAAAGATAAACAACAAAAAAAACAATCTCAAGCTCAAGTTATTAAAGAAATAAAGATGAGTCATAAAATTTCATCAAATGACTATGAAACTAGATTAAATCAAGCTAAAAAGTTCTTAGGTAAGCGCTACAAAATAAAACTTACAGTCACATTTAAGGGACGAGAAATTGTTTTTAGAGATACATTAGGGATGCAACGAGTTGATCAATTTCTAAATGATATTGTAGACTATGGTGTTAAAGACAATGATGTAGTAAAATCTGGTAAAAATATAAATCTTTTGATAAATCCAAAGTAGGTTTGATGATTATGAAAAAAGTAAAAAAATATAAATTAAAAACAAAAAAAGCTGCAGCCAAAAGGTTCAAATTAACTGGTTCTGGTAAGATAAGACGATATAAAAGAGGTAAACGTCATTTAAATGAGCATTTATCTTCAAATTCTATCCGATCAAAAAAAGGAAGCGTTGGTGTTTCTAAATCTGATATAGCAAAATTAAAGTCATTATTGCCTCACATGGATATTAAGGAGTAATTTATGACTAGAGTTAAACGTGGAAATGTTGCAAGAAAGCGACGTAAAAAGATTTTAAAAGCCAATAAGGGTTATAGAGGGTCGTTATCAAAACTATTTAGACCAGCTCACCAAGCGTATCTACATGCTGGTAATAATGCATATAGAGACAGACGACTTAAGAAAAGAGATTTTCGCAGTCTTTGGATTACACGATTAAATGCTGCTCTAGAAGCTCATGATATTAGTTACTCTAAATTTATTGGGTTGTGCAAAAAGAAACATATTGAATTAAATAGAAAGGTTTTATCTGAGTTAGCTATTCAACAATCTGATTCATTTAATGAATTAGTATCTTTTATTAAAGGGTAATTAATGATACTCATGCAATTAGGGGGACTAGGGTTTGATCCTAAAAATATGTCTCCAATTATACTTTTAAAAGATGCTGAAGAAAGGAATTTTCTTCCTATTTGGATTGGTATGTTTGAAGCTGCCGCAATAGCAATGGAATTACAAGATTTTAAACCTCCTCGCCCCATGACACATGATTTATTAACCAAAGTTATCTCGTCTCTAGACGGTGTGATTAAGCGTGTATTAATTTCAGAAGTAGTTGAAAACACATTCTATGCTGTTATTGAGGTTATGACTAAAGATAAAAAACTTTTAAAAATAGATTCACGTCCTTCAGATGCAATTGCTGTTGCTGTTCGAGCATCTGTAGATATTTTTGTGAGTGAAGCTGTTATGGCTAAGGCTAAAATGGTTAATTCTGAAAAAGATGAAGAAGAAACTAAGAATTTTAAGAACTTTATAGATAATATTAGTCCTGATGATTTTTCTCAGTATTTTGATAAGCATTAATAATTTTAGGAGATTTTAATATGAGTGATAAAAATTTAGTTGCGCGAATATCAACTGAAAAAGGTAGTATTTCTTTAAATTTATTTTCAGATCAAGCACCTATTACAGTTGCTAGTTTCATTAATTTAGTTGAAAGAGGATATTATGATGGGTTGGTTTTTCATCGTGTTATAGATGAATTTATGATTCAAGGCGGTTGTCCATTAGGAACTGGTACTGGTGGTCCTGGCTATCAATTTGATGATGAATGCACAACTGATTTAAAACATAGTAAACCAGGCATATTGTCTATGGCTAATGCAGGACCTTCTACGAATGGAAGCCAATTTTTTATAACTCATGTAGCGACTCCATGGTTGGACGGAAAGCATACTGTGTTTGGAGAAGTGTTATCTGATTTGGATCAAGATATAGTTAATTCTATTCAACAGAATGATAAGATTATTTCTATTGAAATTTTAGGAGATTCTGCTTCTGTTAAAGAAACTGCAGCTGAATCTTTAGTGGCTTGGAATGATATTTTAGATGATAATTTTCCTAAGCTAAAAAAAGTTTAAATTAGGCTTTAAGTAATTTATTTAAATATTTCGCAGTTAGAGATTTTTTATATTTTTTTGCATTATCTGGGGAGTCTGAGAAAACAACTTTTCCGCCGTTTTCCCCACCTTCAGGTCCGATATCTATTATATGGTCTGCCGTTTTAATTACATCTAAATTGTGTTCAATAATAATTGCAGTATTACCTTGGTCTACTAACTTGTCAATAACAGTTAATAGTTGTTTAATATCTTCAAAATGAAGGCCAGTTGTTGGTTCGTCTAGTAGATAGAGTGTTTTTCCTGTACTTTTTTTACTAAGTTCTTTTGCTAGTTTAACGCGTTGAGCCTCTCCTCCGCTTAATGTTGTTGCGCTTTGTCCAAGTGTAATATAGCCTAATCCAACCTCTTGAATGGTTTTTAATTTATTATAAATAGATGGAATGTTTTTAAATAGCTCAACAGATTTATTTACAGTCATATTTAATATATCACTGATATTGTATCCTTTATATTTTACTTGTAGTGTTTCCTTATTAAAACGTTTTCCTTTGCAAACGTCGCATGTAACATAAACGTCTGATAAGAAATGCATTTCAATTTTGTTTAGACCATCACCTTCGCATGATTCACAGCGACCACCTTTAACATTGAAACTGAATCTTCCTGCTTTATATCCTCTTATTTTGGCTTCTGGAGTTTGAGTAAATAAGTCTCGAATAGCTGTAAATACGCCTACATATGTGACAGGGTTAGAACGTGGTGTTCTACCAATTGGGGATTGATCTATGGTGATGACTTTGTCAATGTTGTCGACTCCTTCAATAGACTTGTATTGTCCGGGTTCTTCTTTTCCATTATGAAGTTTTCTCATTAACGCTTTGTGTAAGACATCATAAATTAAGGTGCTTTTACCTGACCCAGAAACACCTGTAATACAAATTAACTTACCAAGAGGGAATGAAACGGTAATATTTTTTAAGTTATTTTCACTCACACCTTTTAATGTAATAACTCCTTTATTTTTTGGTTTACGCCGATATTTTGGAATAGCTATGGCTTTTTTTCCTGTAACATAGTCTGCCGTGATACAATTTGATTTTAAAAACTCTGTTGTTGTGCCGTTAAAAACAATTTCTCCACCTTTTACACCAGCCCCAGGTCCGATTTCAACTATGTGATCAGCTTCTTTAATTGTTGCATCGTCATGTTCGACTATGATGAGGGTATTTCCAATATTTTTTAGTGTTTTTAGTGTTTCAATCAATCTGTCATTATCATGTTGATGGAGTCCAATACTAGGTTCATCAAGGACGTATAAAACACCCGTTAATGCCGACCCAATTTGAGTTGCTAGTCGTATTCGTTGAAACTCGCCTCCTGACAGTGTTCCAGATTTTCTATTTAAGGTTAAGTAGCCTAAACCAACATTGTCTAAAAAAGATAATCGATTCTGGATTTCTTTTTTAACTTGATGAATAATTGATACTTCTTGCTTTGTGAATGAGATGTCTTCTATTGTTTTTTTTAAGGTTTTAATTTGCATGGATGTAAAACTATTCATTGTGAATGATCGAATTTTGACATGTCTTGCAGCGCTATTGAGTCTATCTCCATGACAAGTGTGACATTGCTTATTGCTCATATAGACTCTATAAAAAAATCGTTTTCGTTCTGAATATGTTGCATTAAATTGTTTTCTTAATAGGGGAATTAGTCCACTCCATACTTTATTTGTTAATGTTGAATTTTGACTTGAGAAACTTTTTTCATCAATATTGTCTACCCCGTATAAAATAATATTTTGATGTTTTTTTGATAGTTTATTAAAAGGTGTTTCATAATCAATATTTAATCTGTAATATAGTTCTTTAATTATTAATCCTAATTCAGTATTATTTAATTTTATAATTTTTCCAGTAGCTTTATAGATTGGTTTGTCTGGATTTTTAATCAGTAATTGTGCATCAAAATCTTTGAATTCGCCTAATCCATTACAAATTTCACATGCACCTATTGGAGAATTAAACGAAAATAATCGTGGGCTAATTTCTGCGATACTAAAATTGCATTTTGGACAGGCACAATCTTCTGAAAATAATGTTTCATTGTCATTGTGTTGAACTAAGATAAGCCCATTGCTTTGTTTTGAGGCTGTTTCGATGGATTCAAATAGTCGGGAATGATTTTCTTGGTTCATTGTTAGTCTATCTACAATCAAGTCTATGGTATGTTTTTTTTGTTTATTTAGCTTTGTGACTTCGTCTAATCTTGTAATATTTCCATTCAGTCGGATTCGTCTAAATCCATCTTTTTGTAATTGATTAAATAAATCTAAAAACTCTCCTTTTTTTTCTTTAACTAATGGAGCCATAATGGTTATAGCCGTATCTTCATCAAAGTTCATGACCTTGTCTACAATTTCTTGGATACTCATTTTTTCTATTTTTGTTTTACAATTTGGACAATGTGGTTGACCAATACTTGAAAATAAAATTCGTAAATAATCATAAATTTCTGTTACAGTTCCAACTGTAGATCGTGGGTTTTTTGAACCTGATTTTTGGTCTATTGAAATGGCTGGAGATAGACCTTCAATATGCTCTACATTGGGTTTGTCTAGCTGATCTAAAAATTGTCGAGCATAAGCTGACAATGATTCCATATAACGACGTTGACCTTCAGCATAAATTGTATCAAACGCTAGTGATGATTTTCCTGAACCGGATAGACCCGTAAATACGATCATTTTATTTTTTGGTAAAGACAACGATACATTTTTAAGGTTGTGTTCTTTAGCTCCGTTTATGGTGATGTGTTCGATCATGGTTTTATTTTAAATTATAAATCATAATTAAAAAAGAATTTGAAACAGTTTTTAAGCTAGTTTAAGATTAACTTAATGGCTCCATTATCAAAAAAAGTTGGATATATTAAATCAATCAATAAAGGATTTGATTTTCAGGCACAGCGAGATAGTCTTAGAGATGCTGGGTGTGTCATCATTTATCGAGATATTATATCGTCTAGTAAAAAGAGAGATGGGTTTAAGGAACTTTTAAAAAATGTTTCTAAGGGTGATACGATTGTTGTTCAGAGTTTAGATCGATTAGGTTCTTCTATAACTCAATTTCTTGAAACAATAGATAGTATAATTAAACGAGATCTTAAGCTTGTTAGTCTTATGGACTCCATTGGTTTTGAATCAGAGTTTTCATTGAAACAGTGGTCGTCAATTTTGATGAAGATGATGGCTAAAATGCATTTGGAACGCACTGAACCCGCACGAATTGGAGCTCTTTCAAGAGGGCGTATGGGAGGACGGCCTGAAAAAATATCTGAACATCAAAAAAAATCTATTAAA
>JAYOLY010000011.1:19945-31728 GCA_038120575.1 Rickettsiales bacterium | reverse complement strand
AATCTATTGATTTGTTTAATTTACTACCTAATCTTATGAGATCATCTCGTGATGGCATATTTGGCAAATCACTTGGTAGAATTGATTCTCCGCCCATTAACCTATTTAATTGAGCATACATATTTTCAAAGGTATTGTTATCACGTATTTCATTATATTCATCGTCAGTTAAGCGTTTTGAATCTGAAAGTGTAGTTTCTCCATTTTTTAATGTACAGCTCCATATCTCGAATTGGTCTGTGTTCAATCTATATGGATGTTCAATATTTCCATCTTTAAATTCTAAATGTTCTGGATTAAAAAAAATGGGCTCTGAATTTTCATCGTTTGGAACAAGAACAACTAGCTTTGTGTCTTCATTATCTTTAATAGTAACTGGAACTGGAATACATTGATTATCTAACGCGGTTTTATCGAATGAAAAAATTCTACTAATTGTCGTGTCATCTGTACTAACTTGTGGATTTAATAAATTAATTTTAAATTTTTTTGCTGCGTCTAGGGCTTCTTGAAAATGTTTTGAATGCTTATCTATTGTTTTATTAGGTGGATAGCTGTCTAAATCTATAGCTAAAACTAAAAAACTATTTTTAACAGCTTCTGTCATTATTGATGGATCATTAATTAATTCTGACATTTCTGTAAAGTAAGTTTTTTTATCAAAATTAGGTGTTTTGTTTTCTTCAACAGCATTTTCTAAAAGTAGATTTAATACTTGTTGATCTGAAACTTCAAATCCTCTTTTTAAGTAAAAAGCTAATTGAAATCTTCTTAAAGTTCTTGAAATATCAAGTGAGGGATCTTTTTCTAATTCCAGTACGGTTTTAGCTAAACTGGCCATTATGACAGAACGAGATTTTCCTTCAATACAATGAAAAAGAATTGGGTTTTCCGATTTAATATGACTAGTTATTGTGTGTAATTGTTCATACATTAAGTCTGTAAGCTCTTCACCATGGATATTTTTTTGATCGATTTCAGCGTTATCAGTTTTGTCAACCCATTTGTCCATATGGATACAGCTTACTCCATCAGTACCATTATGAAACTTTGGGGATTGTCCTGCGCAGTTTACAATTAGTAGAGGTTTTGACCCTTTAATCTGTGTTACAAATTTTTCGGACATGGCTGTCAACTCGGATGATACATGAAAATCCGTTGTCATTTCTGTCTGTCCTTTAAAATTGTCAAAATAAAATTGAAACATTCCTGAGTCTGAACATATTAATCTTCTTGTTTCTCCTGTTTCGGTTTTATCATCAGAGGTACTTCTGAAAAATTCCCAAAGTGCTTTTTTTGTATGCCCTAGATTAAGTTTTAATATGTTATTTATAATTTTATCAGCTCTGTTGGTTGCTCCAGCAGCTGGACTTTCAGCGGCTCCTGCTTCATTAGTAGCAGGACCACCAGCAGCTGGACTTTCGGTTAATTGAATATCAGGGAAATCTTGCCTAATAAAAGATACAGCTTGTTCGAGATCCATACATTGAACATAACGTTTAAAATCTTCTAAAGCGGTTGGTTTGCTAGTTTTTTGAAGTAATTGAGCTATTTCTTCAGCTTTCGCTCTATTTTTATCAGAATCATTAAATATTATGATATTTTTTCCTATAATTGGTGTGTTTTGCATATAAATTCTCCTAAATTATGTTTTTTTTTGATACACTTTTTTTGTTTTTTTTAAACATTAATTTTTATAAAATTATTATAAAATTTTTTAATGTTTTAAATTTTATCTTTGTTTATATATACTTATCGAAAGTTTAGGAAAAAAATTTCATAGAAAGTTAAATCAGTAGACGTGTTGTCTATTTAAATTGAAATTGTGTCAAAATTACGGGTAGAAATTAATATAAAGCTAATCGTTTTGCTTTAAGTCTGTCAGCATTGATATAGTCTTCAAAATTCGATTCTTCGTCGATAAATCCTTTTGGACTAACTTCAATGATACGATTGGCAACCGTATTCATAATTTCAAAATCTTGAGATGAGAAAATGCTACATCCATTATACGACATCATACCTTCATTTAAAGCTGAAATGGCTTCAAGATCTAGGTGGTCAGTAGGTTCGTCAAATAGAATTGTATTGGGTTCGGTCAGCATGATTTTTGCAAACATGGCTCTGGCTCGTTCTCCTCCAGACAAAACATTAACATATTTGTTTGCATCATCTCCAGAAAATAGCATTCGGCCTAAAAAACTGCGAATAAGCATGACATCATCTGAATCTGAATAGTTGCCAAGCCATTCTATTAAAGGTGTTTTAGTTTTAAAAAAGGCGTTGTTGTCTTTAGGAAAATAGTCAACTTCAGTGCTTTCTCCCCAAATAATCTCTCCTTTATCGGGAGTAATTTTTCCTGCCAAAATCTCTAGTAAGGTTGTTTTAGACAAACTATTTCGACCAGCTATTGCAACTACATTTCCTTTGGTGATGTCAAATGAAACATTGTTTAAAACTATTTCTCCGTCAATGTTGTGTGATAGTTCTTTGACGCTGACTATTTTTGTTCCAAGTTTTTTGTTGTTTTTAAAGCTGATATAAGGCGATTTTCGTGTTGATACAGGAAGGTCGTCAGGTCTTAATTTTTCGATTAATTTTTTTCTGGATGTGGCTTGCTTAGATTTTGATGCATTTGCACTAAATCGACGTACAAAGGCTTCTAATTCTTCGATTTTTTGTTCGCTTTTTTTGTGTTTATCTTCTCGTTGCTCTTTGGCAAGTTCGGCACTTTTTTTCCAAAAATCATAATTTCCTGGAAATATTTTGATGTTTCCATAATCGACATCGGCTATGTGAGTACACACTTTATTTAAAAAATGGCGATCATGAGACACAACAATTACTAAATTTTCAAAATTTAATAAATAATTCTTCAGCCATTCAATGGTGTTATAGTCGAGCTGGTTTGTCGGCTCGTCAAGTAGAAGTATGTCTGGATTTCCAAATAAGGCTTGTGCAAGTAATACCCTGATTTTTTGACCCGATTCAAGATCGCTCATCTTTTTTTCGTGCAAATTGTCTTCAATGCCTAAATCGCTTAGCATAATAGATGCATCAGATTCTGCAGTGTAGCCATCCATTTCGCCAAATTGTTCTTCTAAGTCTCCAATTCTCATTCCTTCTTCATCAGTCAAGTCATCTTTTTCGTATAAAGCATTTCGTTCTGCATACACGTCATAAAGTGTTTTGTGTCCCATAATTACGGTTTCAATTGCAGAATAATTATCGAAAGCAAATTGGTCTTGCTTTAACACTGCAATACGTTTTCCTTCTTCAATAATTACAGTTCCGTTTGATGCTTCAAGTTCGCCTGAAATTACTTTTAAAAATGTAGATTTTCCAGAACCATTGGCTCCTATTAATCCATAACAATTTCCTGGAAGAAATTTGATGTTTACATTTTCGTAAAGTGGTTCACCAGAAAACGAGATTGATAAATTACTTGCTGTTATCATCTCGAAATTATAGCAACAAAAGTCTTATTCTTGAATAGGGCTGCGTTTTATTTGTTGAGTATTTTGTTTTTTTATTGTTTTGTTTGTTTGTGAAATATTGTTTAGTATGATAAACTATTAATATATGTAATTAAAATTTAGGAGTGTTGTTATCGTAGGTGTCGAAGATTATTTAAAGGTTATTTTTGTTTTATCTCGAGTATCTAATGGTGTGATTAGAATGAGTGATATTGCTTCTAAAATGGGCATTACCAGAGGTGCTGTAACGTTAATGGTTAAAAAATTAGCGGAAAAAAAATATTTAAATTATTCTCGCTATTATGGCGTCAAATTAACTAGTAAGGGAAAATCATTAGGGCATGGAATGTTGCGTAGACATCGCTTAATTGAATTATATTTAAATCAAAAGTTAGATGTTCCTGCTGATGCTGTGCATTCTGAGGCTGAATTACTAGAACATTCAATGTCGGATTATTTAATCGATAAAATAGATATAGCTTTGGGATATCCTAAATTTGATCCTCATGGAGATCCA
Source organism: Rickettsiales bacterium (assembly GCA_038120575.1). Lineage (GTDB taxonomy): Bacteria > Margulisbacteria > Marinamargulisbacteria. Next base: position 27,735 of record JAYOLY010000011.1, on the reverse strand, counting down.
ATTCCTCAAAAAGATGGGTCATTTCCATCACATAAAGATGTAAAAGTGCTATCCGATTGTGTATCAAATGATAGTGGCAAAATCGTACGAATTAGTTGTGATGATCAACAATTTTTGCAATATTTGAGTTCATATAATATTGCATTGAATGAAGTAATTAAAGTAAATGACTGTTATGCATTTGATCAATCAATGGATGTTTTAGTTGGTAATAAAAAACATCATTTAACGTCGTTTGATTCTCAACATATTTGGGTTGTTCCCTTGTAAGGAGTGCTTATGTTTAGACAACGTATTAAGTTTATTATTATTTTTGGGGTGATGCTATGTTGTGTAGCGGGATGTTTTAACAAAAAGCAACCAACTTCACAGGACAAAGCACTTGTTGTCTGTACAACAGGCATGATTGCAGATGTGGTTAAACAGGCCTGGAGTTGATCCTCATTTGTATCGTCCCAGCCAAGGCGATGTTGAGGTGCTTAATCGTGCTGATTTGATTGTTTATAATGGACTTCATTTGGAATCTAAAATGTTGTCTTTGTTTAATCATCTTAGTCAAAAAAAAAGTGTTTTGGCTGTTTCAAATGATTTGCCCAAAGATCAGCTTTTACGTCCTGAAGATTATGAAGGGTTATATGATCCCCATATTTGGTTTGATTTAAATTTATGGGAGCAGGTTATTTCAACACTTTCAACTGCTCTAATTGATTTGCAACCATCTGACAAAGAATTTTTTTTGTCTCAGCAATCGCTTTATATGACACGTTTTTTAGCAGTTAAACAAGAGACATTGGCGTATGTTGAACAATTAAAGCAACACCAGCGTGTGCTCGTTACTGCTCACGATGCGTTTAATTATTTTGGACAGTTTTATGGGTTTGAAGTGAAAGCCTTACAAGGCATTTCTACGCAATCAGAAGCTGGAATTGATGATGTTCAAGCTTTGGTTGATTTCATTGTAGAGCGAAAAATTCCTGCTATTTTTGTGGAATCGTCTATTTCTAAACGACATATTCAAGCGGTTCAAGCAGCTGTTAAAGCAAAGGGGTGGGCTGTTGAAATTGGTGGAGAATTATTTTCTGATGCACTTGGCGATAAAGAGTCTGAAGCCGCCACGTATTTGGGAATGGTTAAGCATAATGTTTCTCAGATTGTTGATGCGTTGAAAAAAGGAGTTAGTCATGATTTTATTCTTAAATAGAGTCACATCATATACAAATTTATATTTATTTTTCTATATTATTCATGACCGTTTAAATGAGTTTGAATTATGAACAAAAATAAGTATATTATTGATGTCAAAGATTTGACGGTTGCCTACAAAGAAAAACCTGTGTTGTGGGATATTGATGTACAAATTCCAGAAGGTGTTTTATTGGCAATTGTAGGTCCTAATGGAGCTGGAAAAACAACGTTTATCAAATCTATTTTAGGTTTAATTAAACCTGCAGCAGGCAAGGTTGAAATTCAAGGGTATTCCGTAAAAAAGCAACTTAAAAATGTTGCGTATGTTCCACAAAGAAATACAGTTGATTGGGATTTTCCAATCCATGTATTAGATGTTGTTTTAATGGGACGATACGGACATTTAGGTTGGTTTAAACGAGTGACCAAAAAAGATAAAGAGTTGGCACTAGATGCATTAAAAAAAGTAGATATGCTCGATTTTGCTGATCGTCAAATTAATCAATTATCTGGTGGGCAACAACAACGAGTTTTTTTAGCCCGTGCATTGGTTCAAGACGCAGACATTTTTATTATGGATGAGCCTTTTGTTGGTGTTGATGCTGCAACGGAAAAAGCTATTGTTGCATTATTAAAAAATTTAAGATTTCAAGGAAAAACTGTCTTAGTTGTTCATCACGATTTACAAACTGTAAAAGAATATTTTGATTGGGTATTTTTATTAAATATACGAGCTATTGCATTTGGACCTGTAACATCTGTATTTACTTTTGATAACTTAAAACTTACCTATGGGGGTAGAACGTTTGAAATTGGAAAAGATGTTGCTTTAAATTTAGATTTGGAATAAACACTATGTTTGATCTTTTTTCAACGTATACATTTCAAGTTGTTCTGTTAGGAACGCTTATTTTGGGTGCTAGTGCAGGCGTTTTAGGCTCGTTTGCTGTATTGCGTAAACAAAGTTTGCTAGGCGATTGTATTGCACATGCGGCTTTACCAGGCATTTGTTTAGCCTTTATTGTTACGTTGACTAAATCAACATTTTTTTTGTTAATAGGAGCCATAGTTGCAGGAATTATTGCAGCAGTAGTCTATCAATTCATTTCAGACCATTCAGCGTTAAAAAGTGATGCTGTTTTAGGATTAATTTTATCGGTTTTTTTTGGGTTTGGTTTGTTTTTATTAACTTACATTCAAAAGTTACCATTGGCCAATCAATCTGGATTATTTAGTTATTTATTTGGAAGCGCATCAACCATGCTTTTTTCGGATGTTGTTGTAATTGCTGGGTTTTCATCTGTGATTTTTCTATTTTTGATTCTGTTTTGGAAAGAATTTAAATTAATTACATTTGACCCTGATTATGGTGCTGTTGTGGGGTTTCCAAAAAAGAGAATAGAATTTTTATTAACTGTGTTGATTGTTATTGCCATTGTCATTGGGTTGCAGTCAGTTGGTGTTGTGTTGATGAGTGCTCTAGTTATTGCTCCTGCCGTAGCTGCAAGACAGTGGACGGATAGTTTATTTATTATGGTTTTATTAGCTGGTTTTTTCGGCATGTTATCAAGTGTTGTTGGTGTTGTGATTAGTAGTGTTGTGTCGAATGTTCCAACAGGGCCTGTGATTGTCTTGGTTGTCAGTTTTTTTGTAGTGATTTCCTTATTATTTTCACCCAAAAGAGGTATTTTGTGGTCGTTTTGGAGACATGTTCTACAGCGTCATACCATTGAAGAGGATAGATTGCTAACAAATTTACTGCTTTTTTCTGAAACAGGAGAGGATATTTTTCATGCTCATGATATGAACGCATTAGATAGTGTGGGTCAAGACGGCGCTGTACATATTTTTGATCGATTGAAATCTAAAGGCTATGTCTATACACCACAACTTGGGTTTTGGGGGCTTACTCAGAAAGGATTAAACAAAGCTCGAGACATTAAAAAAGGGTTGTCATTATGAACGTGTCACTAGACATTATTTTAATTGCAATCGTTCTTGTTAGTGCTTGTATTATTCCTGGAACATTTCTTGTGTTACGACGATTGTCGTTGTTAAGTGATGCAATTAGTCATTCTGCATTATTAGGCATTGTTATTGCTTTTTTTATTGTTGGACGGTTAGATTCGTTTTGGTTGGTTTTAGGTGCAAGTGTTGTGGGTATGGTAACGGTTTTTTTAATTGAATTGTTGATATCAACCAAACGTGTCAAAGAAGATGCAGCAATTGGATTGGTTTTTCCCGTTTTTTTCTCAATTGGAGTGATTTTAATTAATAAATTTGCTGGTAATATTCATTTTGATTCGGATTGTATTTTATTTGGAGAAATTGCGTTTGTTCCTTTTGAAAGAATGATATTATTTAACACAGATTTAGGACCTAAAGCACTTTGGGTTATGGGTTCTATTTTGCTGATGAACACTACTTTTTTAATTGTATTTTATAAAGAACTAAAGCTTGTCACATTTGATGAAGGCTTGGCTGAATTGTTAGGATTTAAACCTAAATTGTTTCACTATCTATTAATGTTGATTACGGCAATTACTGTTGTTGGTGCATTTGAATCTGTTGGGTCTATTCTTGTTGTTGCATTAATGATTGTTCCAGTTGCAACATCGATGTTGATAAGTAACCGTGTAGTAACTTTAATTTTATTTGCTTTAGGGGTTGGTATTGTGGCTGTTTTAGTTGGGTACGGGGTATCGTTTAGTTTTGATACATCGATTTCTGGAACTATTGTTAGTGTTTTAGGTGTTTGTTTTTTTGTGATGTTTTTATTTGGCTATCCGAATGGACTTGTTTTTAAAGTGATTAATTTTAAAAAACAACAACTACAATTTTCTTCAACTATGTTTCTTGTTCAGTTGTTTAATCATGAAGATTTACACAAAGAACACTTTGAAATGACAGCATTAAATATGGTTCAACATATGGATTGGACAGAGGCATTTTCGCAACGTGTGACAGCTTATTGTATTAAAATGAAGTATATTTTACAAAAAGGACATCATTATCGATTGACTAATTTAGGAAGAGAAAAAGCAAAAGAAGCAATTACAATGGCCTAGTTTAGTGGTGGAGGGAGCTGGATTTGAACCAACGTAGAGCTAAGCTCGGCAGATTTACAGTCTGCTGCGATTGACCACTCCGCCATCCCTCCAAAATGAGTTTTAAAATTGTATTATGAACACTTTTTTAAATCAAGTATGACTCTTGTTGTTGTGTCTAGTGAGATTACATTTAAGTGGTGTATACTTGAGTTATGACAGAATTTAAGAAACTAAAATTTGAAAATCAAACGCTAGTCGTACCATCTTGTTGTACAATTCCAGTTATTCCTGGTGATGGTATTGGTCCAGAAGTTTGGGAAGCGACACAGCATGTGATAGATCATTTATTGGAAACAGTTTATTTGGGTCAAAAAAAGATTGAATGGAAGTTGTGTCTTGCTGGTGAAGATGCATACAAAAAAACTGGTACCTATTTGCCAGCTGAGACTTTAGACATTATTTCGGATCATCTTGTCACAGTTAAAGGTCCGTTAATGACCCCTGTAGGAAAAGGTATTCGGTCTTTAAATGTGCATTTACGAAAGGAATTTGATTTATATGCTTGTGTCAGACCTATTATTTGGTTTCCTGGTGTCAAATCACCTGTAAACCGACCAGATCAAGTTGATATGGTTATTTTTCGTGAAAATACAGAAGATATTTATGCGGGTATTGAATGGGATTATGAAGATCCTGATTGCGATTTATTAAAACAATTTCTTACTAAAAAATTGGGTGTTAAGCAGATACCCTTTGAAGAAACGGCATCTATTGGAATAAAACCTATTTCTAAACAAGGAACGCAACGATTGGTGCATGCCGCTATAGAGTATGCGATTGCACATAATCGGTCGTCAGTTACGTTAGTTCATAAAGGAAATATAATGAAGTTTACTGAAGGTAAGTTTCGAGATTGGGGTTATGAAATTGCTCGTCAAAGTTTTGGTGATAAAGTGGTTTGTGATTCTGATATTGAGCAAATTTTATCCAAAAAAAATGTATCTAAGCAAGAATTTATTAATCAAATAAAAGCTGAAGGTAAAATTTATATTAATGACTGTATTGCAGATAATTTTTTTCAGCAGGCATTAATTAATCCAGCTCAATTTAGTGTTGTTGCTTGTCCTAATTTAAATGGCGATTTTATATCAGATGCATTGGCTGCTCAGGTTGGAGGACTGGGATTATCTCCAGGGGCAAATATAAATTATGAAAATGGTCATGCTATTTTTGAAGCAACTCATGGAAGTGCTCCTGATATTGCAGGAAAAGGAATGGCGAATCCGACTGCTATGTTGTTGTCTGTACGTATGTTATTGGTATATTTGAAATGGGATACAGCTGCAAATAGTTTAAGAGAAGCCATTAAAACTATGTTCAAGGCAGGTTATGTCACAGCAGATTTAAGCGATAAGACTCAGTCTAAATCGTTATCAACATCAGAATTTGCAAAAAAATGTTGTGAATTCATATCCTAATTTACTGTTTTTTTTATATAAATTATAATCTATATTTAAGTTTTTGTTTTTTTTTGTTACATTATGTTTAACAAATATCGTAAGTGGGTAAAAAATATTTATGACAGATCAAAAAGATAATTTTGAACAAATTGATGTAAGTCAACGAATGAACTCTGAATTGGGTAAACAACCATCTGTATCTGAACCTAAGCTTGGTTCTCAGGATACTAGTCCAGTATCGTCGCCTCCTATTATTGAAGATAAAAATGATTTCAGAAATGTTGCTATGCAAATACTTACAAATAAATGTGAATGGGTTCGTATTACAAACGAAAAAGGACCTAAAAGTGGTTCTATTGTGTATGAGTTGTTTATTAATAAGAAAACAATTCGAATTACAGAACGAGATGTTTCTGGAAAACATGTTTTTCTTTTTGATTTAAGAGAAAATAAATTGTTTCTTGATCAAGACCTTCAACCTGAAGAGATGTGGGATGGCTTTGTAAAAAAATTAAATAAAATCGGAAAAGATTTATCTGAGAATAAAGCTCAAATGACTGAGAAACATATTCCAGCATCTCAACGCTAGTTAAGTTTTTTTTATTTTTTTAAAGTAAATCGAAATGTAGATCCCTTGCCAAGTTCGCTTTCAATTTCAATGCTACCATGATGCATTTCAACAAGTTCTTTTACTATTGATAATCCCAACCCAATTCCATCATATTGTCGTGTTGAAGAGTAGTCAACTTGACGAAATTTTTCAAAAATTAAATCATGTTTGTTTTTATCTATACCAATTCCGCTGTCTTCTACTTCAAATTCAATATGTGTATCTTTATCGACACATCCAACAGAAATATGTCCTTTTTCAGTAAATTTAATGCTATTGGAAATTAAATTAATTAAAATACGTCTAACTTTTGATTCGTCTCCTTGCATCGATAAAGTTTTTTGTATGTCTTTTTGAATAAGATTTAAGTTTTTCGACTTTGTAAGTGGAGTTAAGCTTGTAATGACACTTTCAATTAATTGTTTAATATTAATTTTTTTATAAAACATTTTGCTATTGCCAGCTTGAATTTGAGATAAATCAAGTAAATCGTTTATGAGAGTTTTAAGATTGGATGCTTCTTTGTGTGCCGTACTTAAAAACTGTTTTTTATCTTCTGGAATATCGTTTTTGCTTGAGTGTAATACAAGTTCAATAAATCCAATCACAGACGTTAGAGGTGTTCTTAATTCGTGAGAAACTGTTCTTAAAAAGCCATCTTGTAATTCATTTATTTGTTTTTCAATTGTAATATTTCGAAGCAAATAGATGATTCCTATGGATTTGTTGTCTGTGTTTTTTACTTGTGTAGATGTCATAGAATAGTATGAAATAGAGTCTTTGTTCGTTAAACTAAATTCGCTTGTAACGTGTGTTTCTTTTTGTAGTTGATCGCAATGAAATTGAAATTGTTCATTTTTTAAGTGAATAATTAAGTTTTTTCCTGTTAATTGAGTAAACTTTATATTGAAAATAGACTCGGCTTGTTTATTTGCTAAGATTAAATTATTAAATAAATCAGTCACAATAATCCCATCTGGAACGCATGTAATAATGGCTTCTAGTTGTTCTTTTTGATTGATAGTTGTTTCAGTTGAGTTTTTTAATTGGGTAATCATTGAATTAAATGATTCTGCAAGCCTACCAATTTCATCTTTTCTATCAATATATACTTTTTGTTCAAAATCTCCTTTAGCAACTTTTTTTGATACATTTCCAAGAATTTCAATGGATGTTGTAATACGTTTGATGATAATGGAGTAGACTATGGCAATAATAAGGCCAAACAAAATAATAATTAATATGAGTCCACCAATTAGGGTTAATAATGTTTCTGTATGACTTGATGATGTTGTATAAATGATTGAGTGGAGATTTGAAAATCCTCCAATGGAGTCTACTTTAATGTTTTTATTGATCGAGCTATTGGTTGGTTGAATTTGTTTTTCAAGTTCTGATATAGCTTGTTTATATTCTAGATTTTTTATGTTTTTTTCTGAATATATAATGTCGTATTTATTGCTTTTTGTTTTTAATATGATGGCA
>JAYOLY010000011.1:13597-19935 GCA_038120575.1 Rickettsiales bacterium | reverse complement strand
GGAGATAGCGTTTAATGTGTTATTTAGAGATAGTTCAATTGTAGTCATTTCAAATTCTGAGTGATGTTGTTGGATGATTGAAAGATATTTTTTATTATTATTTTTATATAAAACAATATCTTGATTTTTTGTGTTTATTGGAATGGTTGTAAGCTGGTTTGAAATATAAAATGGAATAGTTTTTGATGAATACACGTTAAATTGATTAAGAGTTGTATTTCCTATTAAGTAAGATTGTAGTTGAGGCGATATTGAGTAGTCAGGAACAATATTATTGTAAATAAGTGTATTAGATTGAATTGAATTGTTTAGTTCTGATTTAATTAGTGAGAATGATTTTTCAGTTAATTTAGTTTCTTTTTCGTTGAAAATTTTTGATATATGAATTGTGAAAAATGAACAAAAAATAAGCGTTACAATACTTGTTAGTACGATAAATGGAATAATAATTTTTTTATGTAGTTTTTGTTGGTTAGTCATATATATTTTTATTTTTTTTATAAGTATGAGTGTAGCATATCTTTTAAATGAAATATAATGCTGAGTATTATAAAAATTATTGTATTAACTGATACAGTGTTATTGCCGTTGCAACAGATACATTAAATGATTTAATTTTTCCTTTCATTGGAATCGTAATGTGAAAATCAATTAAGCTAGATAAGCGTTTTGAAATTCCTTTGTGTTCATTTCCAACAATTAATGCAAATGGGTATTCTGTTGAAACGGAGTCTAAAGGCTTACCTTTGTTTGAGTCTGCTCCATAAATCCAGTAGTTGTTTTTTTTAAGTTCAGATACCGCGTTTCCAATATTGGCAACTTCAATGAGGTTAAGGTAGTATACCGCACCTGAAGATGCTTTTATAATTCCATCATTAAGTTGAGCTTGTCTATTTTTTGAAAACAAGATGTTTTTTACACCAAAGCCTTCACAGGTTCTCATTATAGCTCCAAAATTGTATGGATCTTCTAAGTGATCGCAAATTAAGATAGGCTCAGTGTTATTTTGAAACAGAAAGTCTTTCAGTGAGATGGTTTTTATTGGGGCCATTTTTGCAATAATGTGTTGATTTTCACTGGATTTAAATCGTTGTTGAAATTCTCGTTTAGATAACACAGAGACGGTAATTTGTTTTTTTTGAGCCAGGGTTAGAATATGTTTTGCACTTTGTTCACTTTCTTTTGAAATAGTGATGTAGTGAATTTTTGCATTTGCTATTAACGCTTCATAGACAGAGTGTTTTCCTTTAATGAATGTCATGAAGTACCTCACAAAAAATAGATAGTCCTTGCATTAATTCACTTTCAGTACATGTTAAGGGTGGTATAATTCTAATTACATTTTCATGAACGCCACATGATAGTACAATTAATTCGCGGTCTAGACATTTTTTTAAAATATCTCCGATAATCTCTTTGTAAGGTTCTTTTGTGTGTTTGTCTTTAACACATTCAACGCCGATCATGTATCCTGTGCCTCTAATGTTTCCAATATAGGGATGATTGTTTAATTTGTCTTTTAAAAATTTAAAAGCTTTTTTACTTAAGCCTGCTACTTGAGGAAGTAATGGCTCCAAAACGTTTAGTGTAGCCAAACCTGCTGCACATGTAACTGGGTTGGCTCCATAAGTTCCACCGTGTGCTCCAGGAGGCCATTGATCCATCAAGTGTTTTTTTGCAATACAAGCTGCGAGCGGCATTCCAGATCCTAGCCCTTTTGCACTTGTAATGATATCAAAATCAATATCATGTTGTTGAAAGTTAAACCATGTTCCAGTTCGACCAATTCCACTTTGAATTTCATCAAAGATTATTAAAATATTATTTTTTTTACAGATTTCTTCTAGTTTTTTCAAATAGGTTGTTGGGGCTGGAACATAACCACCTTCTCCTAAAACGGGTTCTATGATGATTGCTGCTACAGTTGAATTAATTAGTGGCGTATTTTCAAGAAAATGAATATGTTCTTTAAGACTTTCTTCAGGAGTCGTTTTTCCCCAAGGACATCGATAGAGATTAGGGTATGGAATAAATGTAATATCATCTAGAAGTTTTCCATATCCTTCCCAATATTTTTTCTTTGAAGATGTTAATGATAAGGCGCCATAGGTTCTTCCATGGAAACTACCTTCAAATGCAATTATTGTTTGTTTTTTGCTAACATATCGTGCCAGTTTAATAGCTGTTTCAACGGCTTCAGATCCACTTTGGTTAAAGAAAATAGAACAGTCATGTGGTTTCAAAATAGTACATAGTTTTTCTGCTAATACGATTGGTGATTCATAATGTCCTGTTGCAATACAGGGGTGAATAAGTGTTGTTGCTTGTTTTTGTATGGCTGAGACAATGTCTGGATGACAATGTCCGGTTGATGTTACAGCAATGCCTGCTCCAAAATCGAGATACTTTTTGTTGTTGTGTGTGTAAAGATAGGATCCGGATCCATGGCTGATTTCTAGATCAAAAAAACGACCAATGACGTTGGATAATACTTTTTTTGAACGACTTTTTAATTCATTTGTCATGAACCGCAGTATATCACAAGCTTATTGAACTCAGCAAAGTTGAATTATATGTATTATTTGTTTAATTTTTATCACCGTGAGGATGATTTTTATGAAAACTTTTGAATAATGTTTTCTCTGATACATGTGTGTATATTTCTGTTGTGGCTACGTTGCTATGCCCAAGCAGTTCTTGAACGGTTGATAGATCGGCACCCCCATTGAATAAATCTGTTGCAAAAGAGTGTCTTAACGTATGTGGAGTGATTGTTTTGCTTATGCCTTGTTTTGTAGACAACTCTTTTATAATTCGTTGAATGGATCGCACACTTAATCGGTGTCCTTTTTGATTGATTAAAAAAGCATTTTTGGTTAAATCATTTTTAAATGTTTTTCTGTAGGAAGAGAGATAATTTTGAATATGAGATGCTGTTATATCTGCAAAAATAACAAGACGTTCTTTATTTCGTTTTCCAGTAATTTTTGCATGATTATTTTCTATATCTATGTCATCTATGTTCATGTTAGTTAGTTCGGAAACACGAATTCCAGTGGCATATAAAATCTCACAAATCATTCGATTACGTTGACCAACTAGCGTAGTGTTATCAATATTATTTAAAAAATCAATCATAGCGTTTGTTTGTAAAAAATCTGGTAATTTTTTTGCTATTTTTGGAAGTGTTAATTGTTTCCATGGATTTGTTTTGACATAATTGTTACTAATTAAATAATTCCAAAATTGTTTTAAGCTTGAGATGTGTCTATGAATAGATGTTTTACTTAGGGAATCTTGTTGTAGTTTGTACAGATATTGTCTGCATGTTCGTTTTTCTAAGCTATGAATAGGTTCAGTTGTATAATTAGTAAATTTTAAAAATTTAAGTAGATCCAATTTATAGTTGTTTAAGGTATGTTCTGAATAGTAGTTTCTATTGACTGGGTCATGAATAAAATTAAAAATGTGATTTTCTAGATTTAAAGACATAAATTTGGATTAAAATTGTCTTTGTTTATAAACCCCATTGATTTTTATTATCGTCAGTAAGTTCTATTTCGTCGTCATTTTTTTCAACCCAAAGGCTTCTTTCAGGTGCTTTTCTGGTATCAATATGAACATAATCTTCATCTACGTTTAAACCTATTCCCTTTATTTCAGGTATTTCTTCAGCTAGTTTAAATACTTCCACTGAAGAAAAATTGTTAATGGTAATGTCAGCGGCTATACCAGTGGTGTGATGGTTTCGTTTTGCTTTACCTTTTTTCTCTGCAGATTCTAGACTTTCAAATCCTTTGATAATATTAATGCGTTGATTTGCTTTGGAACGAATTAATTCCAATGCTCCGATAAGACCTAGCGATATTTTTAATTTTCCTGATTCTTTACATACAAAATCTTTTTTTGAAAAATGATCAGATAATTTGTGGGATGATTTTCTAGAATGTTGTTTATTTTTCATGCGATTATTATAACCAAATTATACACTTCGTGCTACTTTTTAAATTTTACTTAATTCAATAGTTAACTTTTTTACTTTTTTCAGATCTTGAATAGTATGCCATTTGGGTGAGTGTTTTTTTTCAGATGGAAATCGAAGTAAATATGATGGATGAAATAGGGGCATAATGTTTACTTTAGTTGGCATATAATTGACAGTTTTTTTAAACCACATCCCTCTACATTTGGTAATGGAAAACGTTTTTCCAAGGACTGTCTTTAGGGCTGGAGAACCCAAAACTAAAATTATTTTAGGCTGAATGAGTTGAATTTGCTGATTTAAAAAATGTGAACAAGACTTGATTTCATCTTGTAGGGGATTTCTATTTTGTGGAGGTCTACATTTTACAATATTTGTGATAAATGTTTCAGAGTCTCGGTTAATATGAGTTAAGTCAAATAATGTGGATAATAATTGGCCAGATCGCCCAATAAATGGTTGTCCTGCCAGATCTTCTTGTTCACCAGGTGCTTCGCCAATGACTAAAATTTTAGATGACGTTTTTCCGCTTCCATAGACAACATTGTTTCTTGTTTTTGATAGTGGACATAGTTTGCATGATGTACATTGTTTTATTAATTCAGATTCATTAATTTCAGTTGAATGTGTTGGATTAAAGTTTATCATTTTAAAACAGTAGCGTGATATCAAAGGCTCTAACTGAATGTGTTAGACACCCCATTGATAGCCTTTGAATGGGCACGTTTTTGTAAAGACTGATAGTATCATGTGTTATATTTCCAGAACACTCAAATTCTCCGCTAAACCCTAGTTGTCGTGCTTTTTTTACAGTTTTTTCAATGTCAGTAATTTTAAAATTATCAAGTAAAATATAGTCAAATAGTGTTAAGTTGTAATCTGATAAATCGTCGATGGATTCGATTTCTAGTTCTGCCATTAATGTTGAATTGCTTGACTTTATTTTTTTAATGTTCATGCCTACATCATTAAGTTTGTTTTCTTTTTTAATGGCGTTAATATGATTTTCTTTTATAAGAATCATGTCGGATAAGCCTTCTCTATGATTAAATCCGCCTCCAGCTTTGACAGCTTGTTTTGCAAGTTGTCTAAAACCAGGAATTGTTTTTCGGGTATCGCAAATTTTGATTGCTGGATTATCAAGAATCTGAACAGCTTTGTTTGTTTGCGTAGCTATTCCAGAGAGATGTTGTAAAAAATTTAGTAACGTTCTTTCAAGTAGTAAAATGTCGGTATAATTACCTTTGATTGTTGAGATGATATCAGATTTATTTAGTTTAGACCCATCAGCTAGTGTGTTGTTTTCTGTCATATTTTGAAATAATTTTACAGATTCTTTAATAATTTGTTTGCCAAAAAAGATTCCACTATCTTTTGCGATTAGTTTGGCCTCAGTTGGACTATTATCAATGCCTAATGTTGTTGTTGTAATGTCCTTAGTTGGACAGTCTTCTTTAATTGAATTTAATATAAAGTGTTTTAATTTTTCCATTTGAATATAGCTTACTTCAACTTTTATTATAGATTCAATATTGAAGATTTTAGATTTTCTGAAATAATTAGAATAATGACAGTTAAAAAACTCTTACTTTTTATTGCTTTGTTTGGTGTGTTATTTTTTGGAATCTCTAATTTGCTGAGTAGTAATTTTTTTTCATCAGTCTCGTTGCCTTTGAATTTTGCCAAATCTGAATCTATTGATATCAATTTTGTGGTTCCCAATTTTGAAGATAGTCAAAATATTGTTTTCTATCAACATCATTTTGAAGCACTTGATGGATATTTTGTGTTAACAAGAGACCGTTTTTTGGAATTGTTTCCATCACCAAGTTTTGATGTTCCTCTGGAAATTAAATTAAACAAAGGAACTAGAGTAAGAGTGATGTATCAAAAATCTGAAATAGACTATATTGACAATGAAGCTAGACGGTGGGTGTTTATTTCAGATCAAGTTGGCGACAAACATTTGGGTTGGGTATTTAAAGATCAATTAATATTTAAAAATGAATTTAAACCAGCAAAACAGCTTGAATTTGAAGGGTTTAGTTACGATAGAGGTCATTATTCAGCAAAAGTAACAAGAATTAAAGATAATTTATTTAATATGAGTTGGAAAGCAAAAGGCAATGGGTTTTTATTACGCGGAGATGTGAGTGGTCAATTTTTAGAAGCAGGTGATATACTTTGGCTAAATAAAGATGATCAAGACTTTATTTATGATTTTTTCTTGAAGAAGTCATCAATTGAACTTAAGCAAGAATGGTATTTTAATAATGATTCAATCACGATGAATATGTATGTTGTGCCTGAGTGATGTTGGAGGAAAATTATGGATAAAATAAAAAAAATACATGCA
>JAYOLY010000011.1:0-13587 GCA_038120575.1 Rickettsiales bacterium | reverse complement strand
AAGAGAAGTCCTGGATTCTCGTGCCAATCCCACGGTTGAGGTTGAGGTTTATACAGAAGGTGGCCACGTTGGATCGGCCATAGTTCCATCTGGTGCGTCTACCGGAGTTAGAGAAGCTCTTGAATTAAGAGATCAAGACCCTTCACGATTCAATGGAAAAGGCGTCTTAAATGCTGTTAATAATGTCAATACAACTCTTCATTCTTTACTTGTTGGAGAGGATGTGACCGATCAACGTCACTGCGATCAAAAAATGATTCAGTGCGATGGAACTGACAATAAATCAAATTTAGGGGCTAATGCTATCTTAGGTGTTTCGATGGCGATTGCTCAAGCTGCTGCATCTGTAAAAAATGTTCCATTGTTTGTGCATTTGAACGAGTTATATATTCCGGATGTTATTCCAACAATGCCTGTTCCAATGATGAACATATTAAATGGTGGAGCTCATGCTAACAATTCTTTAGATATCCAAGAATTTATGATTATTCCTCATTCCCCAACAACTTTTTCCGATTCTTTGAGAATGGGTGTTGAAATTTTTCACAGTTTAAAAAAGCAACTAGATGTGTTGGGTCACAGTGTAGCTGTGGGAGATGAAGGTGGTTTTGCTCCGTCTCTTTCTTCAAATGAAGAAGCTATTGATTTAATTTTGGGATCTGTCTCAAAAGCTGGTTATAAACCTGGTGATGATGTCGGTATTGCTCTAGATGTTGCTGCTTCTGAATTGTATAAAGATGATCTTTATGAATTTAAAGGTGAAAATAAGACTAAATCTCTTGATGATATGGTGAATTATTATTCAAATTTAGTTGAAAAATATCCTGTTTTGTCCATTGAAGATGGATTGTCTGAAGGAGATTGGATAGGGTGGCAAAAATTGACAGCTGCTTTAGGGGATAAAGTTCAGCTTGTTGGAGATGATTTGTTTGTAACAAATGAAGTGTTACTTCGTGACGGAATTGAAAAAACTGTTGCAAATTCAATTTTAATTAAATTAAATCAAATTGGTTCTGTAACAGAGACGTTAAATACAATTCAATTAGCACAAGAATCTGGCTACGGCGTAATTGTTTCCCACCGTTCAGGGGAAAGTGAAGATACATTTATTTCAGACTTGGCTGTTGCTACTGCAGCTGGTCAAGTTAAAACTGGATCTTTGTGCAGAACTGATAGAACATGTAAATATAATCAATTACTGCGATTGGAAGAAAAATTAATCAACAAAGCTGTATTCAAAGGGAAAAAAGTTTTCTCTAATGTTAAATAAGATTAGGCCTTATTTATACATTATTAGTTTTTGTTTTAGTTTATTATTGATGATTTATAGTTCTTATATTGGAATACGAAATGTTTTTAGGTATAATGTAACTAAAAATGAACTAAATGTTTTATACACTGAGCTTGATAATTTAAAAAACAAACATGCAAAACTAAGTAATTCGTTAATTTTCTTACAACATCCAGATTATTGGGAATTATTATCAAAGCGTAAATTAGGGTATAAAAAAACAGGAGAAACAATGTATATGTTTATGAACAATGGAGACAATCAATGACAGAAGATGTTGAAAACAACACAGATGCGGACTCTTCAGTTTCTGAAGATGTTGCAAAAGAGCCAGAAAAGCTAACAGAATCAGATTTTATTGGAAAGGTTGTTGAAGGTATTGTATCCAATGTTGCTAACTTTGGTGCTTTTGTCACATTAGAGCATGGAGAATCTGGTCTTGTTCATATTTCAGAGATAGCTAATGAATTCATCACTGATATTAATGCATTTGTAAAAGTAGGGGATAAGGTAAAAGTAAAAATTCTTGCACGAAATGGCAAAAATAAGCTTGAATTGTCTATCAAACAGGCAAAAGAAAAAGATGTATCTGAAAAAGTATTATTTATTCACAAGAAATCTAAAAATTTTAATTTTGAAGACAAATTAAATTCTTTTTTAAAGAAATCAGAAGAAAAACAAGTTGATATAAGACGAAATTTAAAAAACAAACAAGGCATATCTAAAAAAAAGCGGTAATTTTACATAGATGATCAAAATCAGTTATGCTTTTTTTGTCTGTTTATTATCACTAAGTCTATCTATAGTTGCTCAAGATTTAACTCTTAACAAAAAGCAGGATTTTAAACATAAATTTTCTTCAACTCCTTTTGTTTATTCTGATTATATTTATGGATTAAATTCTAATGATCAATTTTCCTTGTATTCACTTGACGGAGATTTTAAATATTCATTGGATGAAGATTTCTTTAATAATCAGTTGTTTAACGTCTATTTTAATAAGCTGTATACGCTTAATAAAAATCAATCTTTATCGGTTTTTGATTTAAAAACACAACAGCAACATCTTTACATAGACGATTATGATATTAAAACGTTTATTGTATCCTCGTCTTATTTAATTTTATTAACTGAATCTGGAGATATTGTATGTTTGGATACTTTAACAGGCGTTCATTTTTGGACCTTATCAATGGCTGCTGATGATATAACTTTTTTTGGTCAGAGTGGGTATGTGATTGCATATAAAAATAAACAATTGGCTTTGGTTTCACTTAAATCAGGTCAATTGGTAAAGGATGTAATGTTTAAACGAAACATTGAACATATTTTAACGACAACTAATTCATATGCTGTTGTTAAAGCTAAGCAGACGTATTTATATTCATTAGTTGACTCTACAACTAAACGGTTTGATCCCTTTGATGTCGATCAAATAAAATTTTGGTACAGAAATAAGGCTGCTGTGGGATTTGATGAGTCTATATCTTCATTTTTTCTTTATGATATTTCTGTTTCAGATTTTGTTTGGTTTTATCAACTTGATGGCACGTTAGATTATTTTTTATATAATGACACACATCTATGTGTTTTTGATACGGATGGTACAGTGTCTATAATATCGCTGTATGATGGTCAATTGGAATTTTTAGGACGTTACAAGGATAGTGATGATAAGGCTTCAAATTTTCTATTTAAGGACGATCGTTGGTTTTTAATTACTCAGACTAAAATACTTATGTTAGAAGAACAAGAAACGTCTTTAATATTTATCGATTTAAATTATGAATAAAAGTGTCATTAATTCTAAATATAAAATTACAGAACTTCTTTTTGAAGACATTTTGTCTTTTTGTTATCTTGGAGAAACAGATTATTCGTCTGTTCCAATCATGATATGGAAATATAAAAAAGAATACTTAGAACATGATCTAGTTCATAAGTTGATAAAAATTTCTGAAACATTAATTGGCGTCAAACATGATAATTTAATTTCAATGTTGGATTATTACTATGACGGTAAATACTTTTACACCATTCATGAAGGGGCATCATCATATACTACATTTGAAGAGTATTTAAACAATGGAACACAATTAGATTTAAAAGAATTGTGGTCTTTTTCTACAGATATTTTGAATTTATTAGTTACATTAGAGTCAAAAGAACTTGTTTGTGGATGCTTAAATTTATCTAATCTTATTATTGTTGATGGTAAGATCAAAATGCTTCGCATGTTAATTCCTATGGAAATTTTGGTTTTATCTTGGAATAATTTTTCCGTTGTAGAGGATGCTATTTTTATGGCGCCTGAAATAGTTCAGCATCAACGATTTTCAACGTATTCTGATATATATAGTTTTGGTGTTTTGTTATATTTTTTATTTAGTCAAAAATGGCCATTTAAATATGTGTTTAAGTTAGATCAGCTTAAAAAAGAAATATTAAAAGGACCAGATACCTTTGAACCTATCAGTAGTAAGATTCCAACTCAATTATCTCAAATTATTTCAGTTTGTTTGTCTCTGGATACAACCAAAAGATTTTCTTCTTTTGTGGATTTAATTAAAGCTTACAAAGGAGACTTATCTCTTGAAAATACGGGTAATGATTCTGAAGATTCTGTTATTGAACAAGATTTAAAATTGTCTTTAGAACAAAAGCGTAAGAAAAATATTTCAAAATTAGCGTCATATTTTAGTGTTTTTTTTGCAGTCTTCTTATCGTTATTCGTCGTTTATTTTTATTATGTTAGTTACATTACGGCAATTCCTGAAAAAATAATTCCAAATGTTGTTGGTCTAGATCAGGCGTCAGCTGAATTGCTCTTAGAGCAAGAAGAGTTAAATTCTTTAGTTGTTGGGGCAAGACTTCATCCAAAATATGGGCCTGGAGTCATTATTGAATCTAAGCCACCTGCAGGACGAGTTGTCAAATCTAGTCGTTTAATTCGTTTGTTTGTATCAAAAGGTCTAGGACCTGTTTTAGTCCCAAATTTAGTGGGATTTTCTAAAGAAGATGCTGCTGATATTGTTTTTCAAAAGGGTTTTAATTTAGAAATTGCAACAGAATCTTACTCAATGCAATATCCTGAAGGATATATTCTAGCACAAGTTCCTGATTCTAATACGTTTTTGGGCCCGTCTGAAAATATTCAATTAACGCTAAGTAAAGGATATCCTCTTGAGATGGAAGTATTGCCTGCTAAAGCAAGTTTTTTTCAAAATAAAGATCTTAAACGACGGGTTATTATTAAATTTTTGGTTTTAGAAGACTCTGTTGATCAAGATTTTTCAATTTATTTTACGTATCAATCTCAACGTCAAAAAATATATTCAGATTTTTTGCCTCCAGGTAATGATTTATTACTTGAATTTGAACTAGATTATGGTGGGGAAGTGGAAGTGTTTTTTAGTGATAATTTATTGATGAAGCAGCGTATTTTGGATATTAATGAGTATTAAAAATTCATCAGATTTTACATCATTTGAAACGACACTTATGAAGAAATTGATTGAAGAGGCGAGTCAGTTTAAAGGTCTTACAAGACCAAATCCTGTTGTTGCGGCTGCAATTTATAAAAATGAAACAATATTGGGTGTTGGAGTTCATCAAAAAGCAGGAGATGATCATGCAGAGGTTATAGCTTTATCTCATGTGTTACCTCAAGATGTGAAAGGGGCATCGATAATGGTAACTTTAGAGCCGTGTACTCATCATGGAAAAACACCTCCTTGTGTGGATGCCATTATTCAAGCTGGAATTATTGAAGTGATTTTTGCAAGTTTAGATCCTAATCCCTTAGTTCGTAAACAATCTGCTCAATCTGTATTAGAACAAGCTGGTATTGCTGTTAGGTTTGGATTGTGTGAAAGTGAAGCTGAAGAATTGAATTTGCCCTATTATTATTACCATAGACATAAACGACCTTATGTTATATTGAAAGCTGCAACAAGTTTGGATGGTAAAATTGCATTGTCTAGTGGTGAAAGTAAATATATTACATCGGAAGAGTCGTTAAAAAAAGTTCATGAAATCAGGGCTCAGGTGGATGCTATTTTAATTGGACAGCAAACTGCATGTTTAGATGATGCTTCATTATCGGTTAGATTTAATAAGTTGCCATCTTATCTTAACCCACCTGCAAAAATTATGTTATGTCAGTCTTTAAAATTGGAACAATCACATTGTTTTTTTGATAGTGCCCAACAAGCAAAAACTATTATTGCTTCTCAGGATAAACCAATGTCATTACAACAACATACAGATTGGTGGCCATTGGCGACACAACATCAGATTGATTGGGATGCTATACTGGATCGTTGTTATGAACACGAGTTCCATTCTATTTTGATTGAGGGAGGATCTCATGTTTTTTCTTCTGCAATTGAGGCTGGAATTGTGAACCAATTATATTTGTTTATGGCTCCAAAATTAATGGGAGAAAAACATGCTAAATCTGTTTTCGAGTTTTCTTCTATGTCGTCTTTAGATGACGTGTTTAAAATTAAAAACTCTACTGTAACTATGTGCGGAGAAGATGTGATGATTATGGGGTTTTTGTAAAACTTGGAATTAATTTTATAAAACCATTATAGTCTTAAATGTTGCTTCTAGTTATGTATTAATGTTAAAATTTTGTTTATGATTACAAATTCAGTTTTAACACAGCTTTCTTTTCCAACATTAAATTTATTAAAGTATGGGAAAGTCAGATCTGTTTTCGATCTTGGGGATCAATTATTATTTGTTGCATCTGATCGAGTTTCAGCTTTTGATGTAATATTGTCGCAAGGAATCCCTCACAAAGGAGAGATTCTTACTCGTTTGTCTGAATATTGGTTTAACAAAACCAAGCATATAATTGGAAATCATTTTATTACATCAGATGTCAATTTGTATCCAGAGGTTTGTAAACCGTATTTAGCTGATCTTGCTGGACGATCCATGTTGGTTAAAAAAGCGACATTGTTTCCAGTTGAATGTGTTGTACGAGGTTACATTATCGGATCTGGTTGGAAAGACTATCAGGCTACAGGTGGAATTTGTGGAATAAATCTTCCTGAGGGCTTAACGTTGGCAGACAAGCTAGCTGAGCCTATTTTTACTCCTGCTTTCAAAGCTGAAATGGGAGACCATGATGAGAACATCACTTACGACAAAATGATTGAAATAGTTGGTAAAGATAATGCTGAATATATGAAGAACATTAGTATGGAACTCTACCAATATGGTCAGCAAGTTGCAGATGAAAAAGGTATTTTACTTGCTGATACAAAATTTGAATTTGGTTTAGTTGGGGATGAAATCATTCTAATCGATGAGGTTCTAACACCTGATTCTTCGCGATATTGGCCAAAATCCGATTACCAGCCAGGGACTTCACCGCCAAGTTTTGATAAGCAAATTATACGAGATTTTTTAGCTGCTCAGGATTGGGACAAAACGCCTCCAGCACCTGATTTGCCTGAAGATATTATTCAACGTGTTTCTTCAAGGTACCAAGAAGTTTATAATATATTACAATAGCTTTTTATTATGAGAGGGATTGTTAATTATATCTCTTTACTGTTCTTTTTTTCTTTCTTTTCAATCTGTATTCACGCTGACATGTATTTTGCTGATCCTGTTAAATCGATTGTTTCTTTTAATGTAAATAAATTTAAGGTAATCAATGTTAAAGGGGTTTTTAAAGCCTATACCATTTATATGAATTATGATGCTGAGTTAAATCGTGTAGAACGGCTAGAAGCAAAAGTTGATGTTAATTCTATTGATACGGGAAACAAAATTCGAGATCGAAAACTTAGATATAAACCTTTTTTTGATATGCTTACGTTTTCGGATATCTTGTGTGTCATTGATGAACCTTTTCTTTTAGCTGATTCAACTGTTCCGATAAAATTTAAAATTAAAGGAATTGATGCGATGATTGATGTTGTGTTTTCAGTTGAGGATGTTGTTGAAGATGATATTTCTTTTTACAAAATAACGGCAGATTTTAATTTAAATCGTCATGATTTTGGAATTAAGGCCTATCCAGTTTTAATTGATGATAATGTAGATGTAAATCTGGTTTTGTATTTTAGATCTAATGATGATTAGATTTTTTTTTCTTTTTATTTTTATTCTGAATGTCTCACTGTTGCATGGTGTTGATCATTCTTTTCATTATGTAAGAACTTCTCAGTTTAATGAATCTGGGGTCTTTGATATTGGCTTAGTGCAACGTTTTTATGGAGATTTTTTTACCTCACAGGCTTTGGGTGCTAAAGATGGGATGGATTTTTCGGTTGACACATCATGTGTTCTAACTCAGGATCGTTCTTTTTATTTTTTTTACAATAGCCAATATAATGAAGTTTCTTATGGATTATCTCAGTATTTATTTGAATTTAAAGATGTTTTTAGTTCGTTATATTTAGACTATTTTAGTTTTGAAAGAGACTCAGGTTCTTATTCTGGAATGATGTTAGCATATTCTTTAGAAAGATATTTTTTTCAATCTAAGTTACTGTCTGTATTGAATATTTTCTATAATCATGACTCGTCTCAGGTGAATTTAGGACTATCGTTTTCTTACAATATAACAAAGAAATTTTCGTTTATATATGAACATATTTTTTCGAATCATGTATATTCCGATCAATCGTTGTATGTATATGGCCTAAGGTCTTCTTTTTGGGGGTATGACTTTATTTTTTCATTACAAAATTCTTCAGATACAGGATTGTATCAAGTATTAAATGGTGTTGATCAAACCCAAGATCTTTTTTTTGGTATAAAGATTCAAAAAGAGTTTAACGTATCACAATTTGTTCGTGAAACCTCTTATCAAAAAGACTACCGTCGTTATTTAAACGATGTAAAATAATTTTTCAAGCTCAACTGCTGAAAATAATTTTTAATAAATTCTATATATTTTCAGCAGTGTTTTTGTGTTGTTATAAATTATGCTGTAGTTTCTTTTTTTTCTGTTTTGTCTTCATTGAGACGTCTTCTTTTTTCAAGTAATTGAAAGTTATCTGCAATGATTTCAGTTATCCATTTTCTTTCGTTGTCTTTATCATATTGTCGCACTTGAATAGCGCCCCATATCAAGACAGGAGATCCTTTTGCTAGCAATTTAGACCCAACAATTGCTGGCGTTCCAATTAATGATACTGGAATAAAATCTGTTTCGATTGTTCCATCCTCTTTTCTAAATTTTCTACTGATAGCTAACGTGAATATTAATTTACAAAATGAACTGTTTATTTCTTTAAATTCTGGATCTTTTGTTAACCTCCCCATAAGAATGCAGTTATTATAATTAAAGCTCATATGAACCTCCTAAAGAATATAAAAATTTTTCGTAAATCTATCAGTGTAAAGGCTAAAAAAATATTTTATTTAAAATTGAATAATAAATCAATGCTTATTCTAATTTAAATATTATTTTTCTGCAATTAATTTTAATGTTTCGTTATCGTACAAAAAAGAAAATAAACTATTTTTATAAACATTCATATGTTTAATTTTTGTTATTTCCTCTTTTTTCTCGTTAAATTGTACTGGAATTTCTTTTCCAGATAATGTGTCAAGTATAGTTATTGTATTTTCATCAGAAATATAATAAAGCAAGTTTTCTGTTATAATTGGTCGTATTGTTAAGTTTGAAATAGTTTTTTCCCAAATAATTTTTTTTGTTTCTATATCAATTCCTATGATGAGTTTATTTCTAACTTTTTTATTTGCTAAGGTTTTGGAATTAATTTCTCCTAATACAATTAACATATTTTTGTTGATACTGGGTGTGTTTAATAATTTCAAATTGACGAGTGGGTTACTGTATGTCCAAATGTGATCGCCTGTTGTTAAGGAAATATTTACTATACTGTGGGTATCTTCGGTATTGTAGATAATGTATACAGATTCATTTTGTATTACTGGATCAAATTTTGATTTTATTGGTTCATGGTACGTCCATAGAATGTCTCCGTTTCTGGAGTCAATGCAGAGTAATTTATTTTCAGAATTTATTGCAATTAAATATTGTTTTTTTGAGGTTAATTGAAATGAATTATTAAGGTTATATTCTTTTTCCCATTGAGGAGCGCCTGTTAGTCTTGAAATTGATTTTAAGAATCCGTTTTCGATATATAAAATTGATTCATTAATGATGATAGGCTTTATTTCAGATTGTTTTATTGTATATTTGAACAGTATTTGTCCATTATTTGCCATAATGCCAACAATTTCTTTTACAGGGTCTTTCTTTATTAATAAAAGAGTTCCAGACTTATGTGACATAAAGGGTTCATAGTCGTCGGTAAAACTGTATTTCCATGTTTCTTTTCCATCTGTTGTTAGGGATATCAGTTTTTCTTTATCAAGTAGGTAGATATGATTATTTACATATAATGGATCAACATATAGTTCTTTGGAATTTGTTATTGTGTAGGCCCATTGTTTTGATAGTGGTTTTTTTAAAATGGGGGTGGCGTTGATAAAATTATTATTGTTGTTGCTTGTTCCTTTTCTTTCCCATTCGTTGTCATTATTTTCTTCTGGAATGTAGATTGGTTTTTCACCATCTCCTATCCAAAATGAATTTAAAACAATCTTTAAGCTTTCTTGAATTTTCTTCCAATTTTTTTTAGTTGTTTCAATAGTAATAATGTAGTATTTGTCTTTTGAAATGTAGTAATATTCACCAGAAATATGTTCGATTATATTTAAGGAATTGTCTAAATTTTGAGAAAGATAGATGGCGATGTAGCTATCTTCAACATTTGATAAAATGTTTTCTTTTTCTGTTCCTTTTCTTTCGTATACATTGATCCAACTGTTGTAAGTAAATTTTGCTCGATGTTCTTTTAAGGCATTGGCAGTGATAATCTCTGACATTACTTGATGTTTAATATTGAGTGTTGCAATTTTATCTTGATGTGAAAATGAAATGATATTTTTTCTTTTTTGTTTTAATGCGTCCCAATTTTCAGGCAATTCAAAGTGAATCTCTTTAAAATTAGGAGGAAGTACCACATTTTCAGCGTTAGTTTGTAATGGTAAATAAAGTAAAAATAAGATAATAATTATTTGGTAAATGTTTTTCATTTTAATGTTGTATGTTTTTTATATTCGTCATTGTACATGATTTTTTTAAAATTTAATAATTATAATTTACAAATAACATTGCTGTCATTATAATATTATTTCTCTTTCGGGGGCGTAGTTCAGCTGGTTAGAATGCTTGCCTGTCACGCAGGAGGTCGCCGGTTCGAGCCCGGTCGTCCCCGCCATTAGATTTCAGTTTGAATTCGCCGTTTGGTGGATCTTTTTTTAGAAATTTTTATTTGTCTACTTAATTTTTTGTGTTTTTAACATAAAAACGTTATTATTTCAGTTATAATCATTTAAAAACTATTTTTGTTAAAAGGACATAAATTTTGATGAAAAATGTTCAAAAATTATTCAAAATAAAAATAATTGTTATTATCATTTTGTATTTTCTACTTTCATTTTCTCTTTTTTATACGTCTTATAAACGATACGACTTAAATAAGTTTACTTGGGATTCACGACATTACATGGCTATGGTTGAATCTGTTTCCGATAATGAGACATTGGCACCTTGGAGATATCGTATTGTTACACCTTTTCTTGTAAGTTTTGTAGAGAAAGTTGTTCCTTTTTATAATACAGAAATAACCTCTGATATAACAAAAGAAGAAAAAAGAACATTGTATTATTTTATGGTAACTAATTATATTTTTTTACTTTTAGCTAGCACATGTTTGTTTTTTTATTTAAAAACTAGGTTTGGTTTCTCTGATACATTTTCTTTTTTAGGTGGATTAATGATGCTTTATTCATTTAATGTTGTTGTCCAGTTGTTTACCCCTTATGTAGATGCCGGTTTATATTTTTTTGTTTTAGTTCTTTTGTTATTACAATTACATCAAAAAGATACACTCTTTTTCTTAGTTTCTTTGATAGCTATATTACAAAAAGAAACTGTAATTTTAGTTGTTGGATTTATTTTAGGTCTTCAATGGTTATTTTATGAATCTAGATCAATTCATTTTCTTAAGTGGATTCTATTATTAGTTCCTAGTCTTATTTGTTATAGTGGCTTTAAAATGATTTTTCCTTATGAAGAAAAAAATAGTTATAATATTTTTTTAACTATCACTAATATTTTTAATACTTCAAAATATAATCAATCGTTTTTTTTACAATCTCTTTTTAATCAGTTGCCACTACTTGCTGCATTTGTAGCTCATATTGTGATTAAGATTAAAAAAGGAGTTGTTAATTTTCCAATGAAATTGCTTTTAATTTTTCCTATTTTATATAGTATTCCATTTATTTTAGGGTTAACTATTGGACGATTTGTATCTTATGGGTTTCCTATATATATTGCTTATGAGCTTATGGTTTTAAAAACTCTCTGTACTATGCAAAAAATAAAACGTTAATGTTTTATTACTTTATTTAAAAATACAGTTTAGAATAAGATTTATGGACTTATTAGAGATTAATAGCTTAGAAAATATTAATTATAATTATTGGTATTATCAGACAAAATTTAATATTCTAAAACCGTATTTAAAATACATTCCTAAATTAAATAGTCTTATTGATATCGGGTCTGGATCTGCTTTGTTTTCTCATTTGTTTTTACAACATACGTCATGTTTGAAGGCAACAGCTTTTGATATTAATTACACAGAAAATAAAACAATAACAGTTTGTGATAACAAAACGCTTAAGTATTTAAATAAGCTGAATGACTATCAATCAGATTTAGTTTTAATGCTAGATATTCTTGAACATATAGATGATGATTATTCTTTTTTAAGTCATATAACACGTTCAGTTGATAAGGGCACTACTTTTTTTATATCTGTGCCAGCATTTCAATCTATTTTTTCTAAACATGATGTATATCTTAAACATTTTAGACGATATAATAAAAATCAATTAAAAAAACTAGTAGAGGGTTCAAATTTGCAAATACTAGATCTTTTTTATGGGTTTTATACACTTTTTTTGCCTGTCGCTTTGAAACGATATTTACATACAAAACTAGTTTATAAGGATACAACTTTAATTCAAGAATCCGATTTAAATTTGAAGCCTAATCCTGTTAGTAATTTTCTTTTAAAAGCATTACATTGTCATGAACCATTTTTTCACAATCCTTTTTTTGGATTAACATGCTTTTGTATTGCCAAAAAAATAGATTAATTGAGAGTTTTATTGTTTTTAGTTTTTAATTTAAATTATTGTGATAATTAAATAGAAGTTTTTACTTGTTTTTCAAATATATTTTTTCACTAACTACAAAATGGTATAATGAATTAAATGGTAAAAAAATATCTCATATCAATTATAGTTACTGTGTATAATGAAGAAAGCATTATCCCTGAATTTTTAGATGCTTTATCTAATGTCATAGTTCAATTAAAACAGTTTAATGTTGAGGTTCTTTTTATCAATGATGGATCTACAGATAATACGGTATCTATTTTGAAAAAGCAGTTGAATTCATCTCAGTCTTTTCGATTTAGAGTTGTTAGTTTTAGTCGCAATTTTGGAAAAGAAAATGCCATGAAAGCTGGATTAGACTATGCCAATGGAGATGCGGCTATCATGATGGATGCAGACTTAGAAGATCCTGTTGAGTTAATTCCTTTAATGATAGAACAATGGGTAGCTGGATATGATATTGTTTATACGGTTCGAACACTTCGGGTGGAAGGGCTGGGCAAGCGATTTTTTGCATATTCTTTTTATAAAGTGATTAATTTGTTTTCTGATATTCATATTTACAATAATGCTGGAGATTATCGATTATTTGATAGAAAAGCGATTACAGCTTTAAATCGTTTTGGAGAAAGAAATAGATTTTCAAAAGGTTTATTTAATTGGATAGGATTTAAAAGTACGTCAATAGAATATGTTCGACATGCTAGAAAAAAAGGTCATACAAAATGGTCTTTTTCTAAATTATGGCATTATGCGGTTGATGGTATTGTATCGTTTTCAACTATTCCTTTAAAATTATGGGTTTTTATTGGCACTATTATTTCAATTATTTCTTTTTTATATGCAATTTTTTTAACAGTTAGAACACTTGTTTATGGTATTGAGTTACCTGGTTATGCATCTACTATTGTTATTATGATGTTTCTCAATGGAATTATCCTTGTTAATCTTGGTATTTTGAGTGAATATATTGCTCGAATTTTTATAGAAGTTAAGCGAAGACCTAGTTATTTGATTGCTGATATTTTAGATTCTAATTC
>JAYOLY010000010.1:30616-32001 GCA_038120575.1 Rickettsiales bacterium | reverse complement strand
CCTGAAATTAAAGCTGAAGGGTTGTACTACAACGCATCTTTAGTTCTTAACTTCTAACGATTACATATAATTTTTAAGTTAAGCTATATCAAACCGGAGCTTAGTCTCAGGCTTATTGGAGTAAAAAATGAATAAATTATTAATAAAAATTATTATTGGAATACTAGCTTTAGCTTCTTTTCAATATGCACAGAATGAACAAAAACTGAAGGGTTCATTTTATTTTGGTGCAACTCAAATGCCGATTACATTTTCTGGGCTTCAAGTAGTTGAATTATCAGATCACCAATCATTTCCAACTAATCCTACAACCGCAACATTAGATCTATCAAAAGGAAATAGAAACGGACTATCTCATGGTGTAAATTTTGGATTCAAAACAAATAACACTATTCCATTTCTGTTTGAAGCTCAGTTGTACCCTAAAGAAGACCTAATTGCCAACTTATTATTAGGATTAAAAATTTATGTATTAAATACAAATATTTTTCAATTTGGAATATCTCCAAAGATTGGATTTTCGTTTTACCATCAATATGTAGATGAGTTAAAACCTGTGCATCAAAATATGGGAGGGATGTCGATTGATTTAAATGGCAATCAATCTCTTGATTCGGAGGATCCTTTTACAGGCGATTCTGTTTCTGCACGTATGATGGGCACTGTTTTACAAGCTACTGCTGATTTCAAAATTAATTTCACAAAATATTACGGATTATTATTTAGTGCTGGAATTTCAAATGCTATGTATGAAGATTTACAAATTTCAATTGATAGAAATGGTGAGCCGATTAATATAGATGTTTCTAATCCTGCTATTGTTGAACCTGGGACAACTACGAATCCTAATCTAGATCCTAAAATTAAAACTGACGGATTATATTTAAATACATCTTTAGTTTTTAACTTCTAACAATTACATTTAATTTTAAGTTAAACTATTTCAAACCGGAGCTTAGTCTCCGGTTTTTTTTATATTTTAACTTCAAAAAAATAAATGCTACTATAACTACATATCACTAAGGAGTTATGGTTATGGTTATGTTTCAGTTTGATTTTTTTATTTCTTTATTAAAAATTTTTATTGCAGTATCAATTTTTTTTGTTTGGGTTGTTCGCTACGACAATATTATTAAAGAATTTAAAGACTATCATTTTCCAAATTGGTTTAGAGATATTATGGGCATTCTAAAACTTGGCGCTGCTGTTATGTTATTCATTGGTAGTGTTCAATATACAATTATTGCTGCATCAATTTTATCTGTATTAATGATTTCTGCATTTATTGTTCATATAAAATTTAAGCATAAATTTTTGCTATTTTTGCCATCATTAAGCTTAACAATTGCAAATATAATCTTACTTAGCCATGCATTTAGCACATT
>JAYOLY010000010.1:26339-30606 GCA_038120575.1 Rickettsiales bacterium | reverse complement strand
GGTCAAATTAATACACAGACTCTAAATTATAATTTGATATCAAATCTAGTATATAATCTGTAAATTCCTGAGCTGTTGCCCCCGTTGAATGCCCAGTAATCTTTAATTTTTTTTCGTATTGTGTTGCAACAATGAGTGCTTTTTCAATTTTTTCAGATTGCTCATGATATCCGATATGGTTTAACAACAGGGCTGCGGCTTTAATCATTGAACAAGGATCTGCATATTTTTCTCGTCCTTCTGCAACCATTCTTGGTGCACTTCCATGTATCGCTTCAAACATCGCATATCGTTTCCCAATATTTGCGGATCCTGCTGTGCCAACCCCACCCTGAATTTGCCCAGCCTCATCAGTTAAAATATCTCCATATAAATTTGGCAACACCATCACCTGAAACTCGTGCCGTCGTTTTGGATCTAAAAGTTTTGCTGTCATGATATCGATATACCATTCATCGCATGTAATACCAAATTGTTCATATTCTTTAGCAATTTTTTTTGCAACTTCAGAAAATCGTCCGTCTGTTGTTTTAATTACGTTAGACTTTGTGATAATGGTTACTCTATTTTTTTCATTTTTCCGTGCATACTCGAAAGCAAGCCTAATAATTCGTTCACACCCTTGTTGTGTGGTCACTTTAAAATCGATACTTAAATCATCACCAATATCAATGCCTTGGGATCCTAGCACATAGGCGCCTTCCGTATTCTCTCTAAAAAAGATCCAATCTATATTTTTTTCTGGCACTTTTACAGGACGGATACAGGCAAACAAATCGAGTTCTTTTCTCATCATGACATTGGCAGATTCTATATTAGGCAACCCATCTCCTTTTTGGGGTGTTGTGGTTGGTCCTTTTAAAATAACATCACAGGATTTGATTGTTGCTAACACATCAGCCGGAATTGCAGCTAAATGCTTCACTCTATTTTCAATTGTTAATCCATCAATCACTTTAAGTTCTATTTTTTTATTTGAAATATCTTTTTCTAAAACAACGTCTAGCACTCTTTGTGCATGTTTTGAAATTTCAATTCCAATTCCATCTCCAGGACAAATTCCAATGCTTATTGTTTCTTTTTTTGAGAAATCAACCCAATCGTTATTTTCTTTTAATTTTTTAATTCGATTCAACTGTTCGCTAACTATTGTTTCGAATTGTTGCTTAGCTTCTTCTAATTTATTCACTTTGATCATTGTGTCCCCTTTTAATAAAATATTTGAGTGATTTATGAGTCTATTTTAATTCAGTTCTTTTATGACAATGACAAAAAACTACTTATTTAAGTGTTTTATCAATAAACTGCTTAAATGACTCGACTGTATTTGACATCAACATGGTAATGGTTAAAGGCCCTACTCCTCCAGGTACAGGTGTAATAGCACTTGCCTTTTTTTCTACAGATCCATAATTGACATCTCCAACTAATTTATAACCACGATCAGATGATTCATCGTCAACTCTATTTATCCCAACATCAATCACAATAGCATCTTCTTTAACCATATCTGCAGTAACAAATTCAGCTTTTCCAATTGCAACGATTAAAATATCAGCTGAAGCAGTTATATGATTTAAATTTTCCGATTTAGAATGACATACGGTTACCGTTGCATTGCCAATTTTTTGTCGTTGCATCAGCATGGCTGCCAATGGCTTTCCAACAATATTGCTTCTACCCAATATAACAACATGTTTTCCTGTTGGATCTATACCATAATAGTCCATCAATTCACATACTCCGTATGGTGTACAAGACTTAAATGCAGGTAATCCCGTCAGAACCTTGCCCATATTTACTGGATGAAATCCATCTACATCTTTAGATGGAGTAATTAACTCTAACATTTTTTGATCATTGATATGTTCTGGCAATGGCAGCTGAAGTAGAATCCCATTGACTTCATTATTTTTGTTTAAATAGTCAATCAACTGAACAAGCTCATCTTCCTTGATGTCTGCAGCAAGCTTATATTCATAAGAACTTATTCCAATTTGCTCACACGCTTTCTTTTTCATTCCTACATAAGCCTTAGATGCTGGATTATCTCCCACTAATATGACAGCGAGTCCAGGCACCCGATTATATAATTTTTTTAACTGTTCAATATCAACAGCTAATTTCTCTAAACGCTCTTGCTTAACCTTGTTTCCGTCTAAAATCATCATATTATTGTTTGTTTAAAACATGAATTTGGTTATCTTCCACACCATCTTGCATTTTATTGTAAGTCCCTTCTTTATACCCTTCGTCTTGGCGCTTAAAATTAAGCTTATTTTTTTTAGAATATAGCTCAAAAACTTCAGACGCATCCATGTCGGCAATAGTGCACATAGAAACCCAAAAATGCAACATATCTACAAGCTCAACTTTTACATTACTCCAATCATCATCATCTTTTTTCCACCATTTCCAATTCAAACTATCAATCGCTTCGGCAGATTCTTGCTTCAATGCTAATTCAAAATTTAAAAACCACTTTCGTCTTAATTCAGGGTCCTTTTTGATATCCTCGTATAAAGCTGGATTTATTCGTTTATTTAATTCAATTTGTTTTTCAAATACGGCTTGTAAGTCCATTGCTGTCTCCTCTAGTAAAAGATTATGTTACTACAATAGCATTATTCAGCTATATTTTTTAGATTTACATAAAAAAAACTCCCCATTTTCATGGGGAGGTCACTCAAATTCAATCTGATTAAGAACTAAAGAGAACTTGTTTCAAGAACTCCATTTTCATCGTACATATACACTTCAATATCGAAGTCATTATTAATTGTAGCTTTTGCTACTTTATTTTGTAATGTTTGATCTGTATAGATTGTAAACATAGCTGTAGGATTTTCTTCGCTCAATTCAATGCTTAATAACTCTTCCATAGGTGTATAATAATTTGAAATGATGCTATCTACTTTTGTTTGTATTGTTGCATAGTCTTTTTCAGTTGTATGCGTTGATTCGCAGATGTAATTATACTCTGAATCGTATTCACAATTGTTTTCAAACATAACATCGTCTAGCTGAATATGAACATCCCAATTATTTTTTTCTTCAAAATAAGCATCTGCTCTGTATGTATATGCATTACCCATCAATTCCATATCATACTCAGAAATAATTTCATAATTGGCTCCTTTTTCTTCAAGAATACAATTTAAATCTAATGACTCGTAATCAATTGGGCAACTCATTCCTATTTTAAGAATGTCGTTACCAAGAGAATTTGTAATTGTTTCTTGAAAACTTATATCAGTTCCTCCTACTAATTTAGAATCATTTTTAAATTCAACTTCACAAGTAGTTGTGTTATACAATACAGAGTATGAATTGAACGCCATTTCTGTATCCGACAGTTCAACATTTGAATATGAAGCTGTTGTATACGTGTTTCCATCGTACCAAAACATTACATCTTCTACATTATTCAATTCATATTGCTTTGATTGATGAATAAGGTTACTAGGAATTGCAACATCTCCACATTGCAAATCGGCCAGTGTATAACTTTTTTGTCTGTTTTGAGTTGTCTGCTTTATTTTATTTTGAACGTACTCTTTTGAACTTGAATCTGAAAAATCAGTTATAATCTCAGTCACCTGTCTTTTTGTTTGAATCTGTAACTTTTTTTCAGACAAAACCTTCAACGCGTCTCTATCAGAAACAGTCGATACTGATTCAGTTATGTCACTTACGTTTGACACATCTGAACATGCAAACATTGATAATGCCAAAACGGCCACTCCTGTATATTTAAATAGTTTTTGTTTATTATTCATTTTAAAGTTCCTTTTATTATTTTATATATTAGTTATTGTTTTTTTATTAAAAAAATTACTTTTTTTTTATAACCTCCGAGAAGTGATATTCATTTAAAATGCCAAGATATGTTTATTAAAAAAATCGTTTAAACAAACATTTATTTACATTTTTTACATTTTATGTGTACAATTAAAGAATGAAAGAAAAATTTAAAACCATCTATAACGCCATCAAATCCAATCCTTTTTCACAAGAGAGCCTAGATTTATATAAAATCATTACAAAATCGAGATCAACAAACAGAGAAGATCTAAGACAATTATTAGGAAAAGAGCTTTTGACTCTTGTAAATGAATGCATAACTATCCCAAAAAAGAAACTGCATGATTTCAACAAAAAAGATCGAGACATAATCAAATATTCTTTTTTATTTTATTTATACATTAGCTATACAGAAAAACTAAATGATCTCATTATCCAACAAAATCACCTTGATTCTCCAGTA
>JAYOLY010000010.1:19419-26280 GCA_038120575.1 Rickettsiales bacterium | reverse complement strand
GAATAGATGAAAACAAAATATCGCATTTCTTTTCGATGTTTTATCAACTACGAAGAGCATACTACTTTATTGATCAATTTCTGAAAGGCTCAAGCCTGTCTATCTCAAATTTAAGATCCGATGTTTGGAATTGCATTTTTACTAGCGATTTAAAAATGTACGATACTATCTTGTGGAGTAAAATGAGTGATTTTTCTATACTTCTCACAGCACCAACAGGCACTGGAAAAAGCCTTATAGCTAAAATCATTGCATACTCATCGTATATTCCCTTTAACCCAGAAACATCAACTTTTATTCATTCGTTCAAAGATCTTTTTAAAAGTGTTAATTTAACTGAATTTTCAGAAACTTTAATTGAGGCTGAACTTTTTGGTCATGAAAAAGGAGCGTTTACTGACGCGCACGAAACTCGATCTGGAATATTTACAAACACATCGACATCGCACACAATTTTTCTTGATGAAATTGGAGAAACACCGACTCAATTACAAATAAAATTATTAAGAGTACTTCAAGATCGAACGTTTTATCCTGTTGGCAGTCATGAATCTCAACATTTTTTTGGCAGAATTATCGGAGCGACCAACAAAACTCTTGTCGAACTCAGAGATCCAAATCAATTTAGATCAGATTTTTTCTACAGATTATCCTCCAACATTATCCAAGTTCCTACTCTACTACAACAGTTAAAACAAGAACCTAAAGACATAACTTTATTTGTTGAACATATTACAAAAACCATTCTTCAAGATCATTCTGCTGATTATATCAAGCCTATTCTAGCTTATATCAAGAAAAACTTATCTCAGTATAAATGGCCTGGAAATGTTAGAGAGCTTGAACAATGCATAAGACGATTAATCATGTCTAAAACATATACTCCACCTCAATCGATAACATCAATTGAAACAAAAGAAATGACAGCTCAACAATATCTTCAAGACTACACCATTCAACTGTTTGATAAATACAAATCATACTCTAAAGTATCTCAAATTCTCCAACTAGACCGAAGAACCGTAAAAAAATACATTATAGAATTAGAAGACTAACTCAAACTTTATGTCTTTAATTTTGTAAAATTTGAAATATTTTTCATTATTTACGTTATATTTATTTTGCATTAAAATTACATGACGTATGTTATCAAAAATAAAAAGCGCATCGCTACTTGGCATTGATGCTATTCAAATTGACGTTGAAGTCAATTGTGCTATGGGACTACCAACAGAATATATTGTAGGACTTCCCGACACTGTCATCAGAGAGAGTCGAAATAGAATCAAAACTGCCATAAAAAATTCAGGATTTGACTACCCTACACGAAGCTA
Organism: Rickettsiales bacterium; assembly: GCA_038120575.1. Lineage (GTDB taxonomy): Bacteria > Margulisbacteria > Marinamargulisbacteria. The sequence continues at coordinate 24,946 of JAYOLY010000010.1, read as the reverse complement.
CACTATCAATCTAGCACCCGCAGATATTCCAAAAGAAGGTGCCATTTTTGACTTGCCAATAGCCATTGGGATTCTTCAAGCCACAGGCCAACTAGATGCCCTACCTGACAGCTTTTTTGTAGGAGAACTCTCTTTAGATGGGTCTGTAAAACCTATCAAAGGCATCGTGTCAATTAGCGACCTCATTTCTTCTCTTTCATCCAAAAAACTTGTTGCCCCACTTGAAAACTGCGATGAAGCAAGTTTAATACAAAATATAGATATTTATCCAATTCAATCACTTAATCAACTAACAAATCTAAAAACTTTTTTTAATAAAACATACTCTATAAAAACACCTATTAATCATCGCCGAACACAACTGGATTACAAAGATGTCAAAGGTCAAGAAATGGGAAAAAGAGCAGTAGAAATTGCCGCTGCAGGCAGACATAATATTTTATTTGTTGGCCCACCAGGTTCAGGAAAATCTATGCTGCTTCAGAGGCTTCCAAGCATTATGCCACGTTTAACTCAGGAAGAATCCATCTCAAATTATAAAATTCAAAGTATATCGAAAGAATTTCTAACACAGAAAACACTAACAGATACACCAGCTTTTAGAACGCCTCACCATTCCATATCTTATGCAGGCATGGTTGGAGGAGGTAGCAAACCTCAACCAGGAGAAATAAGCCTTGCTCATAACGGAATTTTATTTCTAGATGAACTACCGGAATTTAATAGACAAGTTCTTGAAGTTCTTCGCCAGCCCCTGGAAACAAAATGCATCACAATTAGCAGGGCATCTCTTTCAGTGACGTTTCCTGCGAACTTTATGCTTGTTGCAGCTATGAATCCATGCCCTTGTGGTTTTTATGGAGACATAAAAAAACCATGTAAATGTTCTCCACAGCAAATTGCTCGCTATCAACAAAAACTATCCGGTCCAATACTTGACAGATTTGATTTAATTGTAGAAATACCCCGCTTAAAAAAAGAAGATTACACATCTAGCTCAAATGCATATTTTCATTCTGAACAGATTAAAAAAAGAGTCTTAGAAGCCAGAAACATTCAACAAAACCGTTATAAAAAAAATTATAGCAATAGCAGCATTACTGTCACAGAAATGAATAAATACATTCAATTAGACCATGACATAGTTCAATTTTTAGCAAATTTAGTTGAAAAAGGACATCTTACAGCCAGGTCGCATGATCATGTCATAAAAATTGCACAAACAATTTCCGATCTAAATAACGAGCAATCCATTACCGAGACTCATATTTTAGAATCCTTACAATATCGTAGTTTTTTTAAGTAACTTGACTAAAAAAAGCCTAAAACATGACAAAACTGTATTATTGTATCTAATTTAAATTTGTTATATGATGAATAAAATATAATCTTCTAGAGGCGATTATGGAAAAAGTCAGAAATAGAGATAAATTCTTTTGGGTATTTTTAATATTATCAGTTGCAATTGGTTTATTCTTTCCTAGTTATTTCTATAATCTTGAAGGCCTTACGATTTTCATCATTCCTACAATTATTGGCATATTGTTTTTAAAAGTAGATATTGTTGATGTTGTTACTCACATCCAAAAGCCTCTGTTGTTGTTATACATTGCTGTGATGAAACTAATCATATCCCCACTACTAATATATTTAATTTTTTCGCCATTTGTTGATAATAATTTGTTAATTGCGCTAGTTTTATTATCAGCCTTGCCTACGGGCGTCTCATCTGCCGTTTTTACGGATTTCATGAAAGCAAGAACGTCGCTTAGCCTTACAATTGTTATTGTAACAAACCTTCTTTCAATCTTTACAATTCCTTTTGTTTTTTTTGTTTTGGAACAGTTTACTAACAATTCTATCTCGTCTGTATCATTTCAGTATTCAAACATGTTTTTTTATTTACTAGGTTTAATTAGTATTCCTTTCTTTATTGCTAAAACCTTAAAAAAAGGCGTATTTCCATCTATAAAAAAAGTTTTGAATTTTGACATTCAAGAAAAGTTAAGTAAATCATACAATCTTGCCATTATATTGCTATTGGGGCTAATGATTATTATTTCAATATCATTTAAAGCTGATGATATTATTTCAAATTTTTCAATTCATAGCATATCTATGGGATACCTGTTTCTTGCATTTATTATTTACCAGATAATTGGCTATTTCTCAGTCTTTTGGCTTCATAAAGGAGAAAAAATTGCTATTTCCAATTCATTTATGGTTGTAAATAATATATTAGGCATTGTCATTGCACTTGGTCACTTTAGAGGCGATGTTGTAACGCTCATTATACTCTCTCTCATTCCATGGAACATCATGATTATTGCTAAGCATTGGTATAAAAAGTATTTACCTTAGTTATTTTTGATTAGTTTTGTTTTCAGTAGGAACTTTTGGATCAACTGTAAAGTTTGCCATTTGCGAGAATGATAATCCAAATGCCTTCTTTGGGCTTGATACTTTAATATTATCGCTTTTTGGCTTAGATGCAATTACAGGTTTCTTTTCTTTAACAGTTTTATTTGCAATATCAGAAAATGAAAGCCCTATTGATTTTTTTCGTGGAGTTGCATTAGTAACTTTTTTTTCAGCTATGGATGTTGTATGAATGACATTTTTTTCAGACAAAACTGTATCAACATCATTTTGAAATACACCTTCATTTGAATTGTACTGAGTAGCATTATCAAAAAAATTATCATCTAAATTATGATTTTGTCCGTATATAATTCCGACTTGAACAATTATTATATATAGCAAAACACATTTAAATTTGGTTTTCATTATTATACTCTTTCTATTATCAAAGGAATTATAGCTTTATTTAAGTAGTATTTTCAACTGTGATAATGCAACAACGGCAGCAATTTCTACTCTTAAAATGGATCTTCCCAAAGATACCACTTTAAACCCCTTATGCTTTAATATATCAATTTCTTTTTCTTCTAGCCCGCCTTCTGGACCAATTAAAACTCCAATTTTTTTAGATGACCCTGATTGTTTTATCGACATAATTGATTTGACATCACGCTCTTCTTCCCAACATACATACAAGTGATCATATTCAATCCAGTTGGTTGTATCAAGCAATTCAGATATAGTTTGAATAGGATGAACAAGGGGAATCATATCTAGTTTTGCTTGCATGGCAGCGCTCTTTGTTTTTGCTACCCAACGAGTCATATTTTTATTTTTTTTTGAGCTGTCCCATTTTACAACTGTTCGCGCAGTGATAATAGGAAAAATGTCTGAAACTCCAAGTTGGACAACATGATCAATAATGGTGGTAAACTTATCTTGTTTTGGAAGTGATTGAAATAGCACAAATGAAGTTTTTTCTTCAACAAGTTTTTGTTGATGAATAATATTTATAACAATATGATTTTTTTTTATTGATTTAAGCTCCACTTCATATCGGCTTAATTCAGTCACAATACTTAACGTTTCCCCCACCCTAACTCTGCGTACATCTAATAAATGGTGATAAATCTCTTTATCATATTCAATGCTACTATTATTTAATTGAGACTCTTTAAGAAATAATTGTGTCACTTAAGCAATTTTCTTCTGAATGTATACAGTAGGGTTGCCCCACTCCATTTCAAAATGGTCCTCATGAACGACTTCAAAAAGCTTTGAATCAATTTTTTTTGTAAATGTGATGCAATAACTGTCTTTTTTCAATTGCTCAGACTTTCTGGAGATTTCATGCATTAAATCTGCTTCAAAACATGTAGAATTCACAAAAACGATATCAGCATCAGAAAAATTAAAGTCTTCAATATTTTGGTTATAAACTTCATATGTTGGCAGTTTAATATCTTGAAATTTTTCACCTAAAAAAGAGATAAATTTTTTAATTATCGAAATAGATTCATCGCATAACTTAGGTAATGCCTCGATCCCCTTAATTGTTTTAATAGGACTTGCAAGCACACTCCCAACTAAAGCTTTACCAATACCTGAACCCAAATCGTAAAACACACAAGGTTTGGTCGGATTAATAATATCAAGCATAGCGGTTAAACTATCGTATGATACATCGCCATAAGTTAAAGACTTGGTCTGTTTATTAAGTTCTTTTTTATTTTCTGCTGAAATAAAATATCCGTTAGTATCTTTAAAAAATTCAATAAAATATTCTTTTTTTTGTGCATCTGCAATGATATCACAAATAAACTTTTCATTATTTTCTATCATCATTTTATACCATCTAACCTTACTTAAATTTAGTATATTGCGAACATAACTTAAAATAGCTATACTGAATTTCATTATAACAATTATTTAAAAAAGTGATGAGTACTATTTTAAAACATATTTCAAATACAATTAGAGGATTATCCATTGATGCAATCAATAAAGCAAATAGTGGTCATCCTGGCTTGCCCTTAGGATGTGCAGATATAGGAGCTGTTCTCTACAGTGGGGTACTAAATCATAACCCCAAAAATCCTACTTGGCTAAATCGTGATCAGTTTATACTCTCTGCTGGGCATGGTTCCATGTTTCAATACGCTTGTTTACATTTAGCTGGATACAACATTAAACTTGAAGATATAAAAAACTTTAGACAACTCAATTCAATTTGTGCAGGTCACCCGGAATATGATCTAGAATTTGGAATAGAAACAACAACTGGTCCGTTGGGACAAGGTCTAGGGCATGCAGTAGGACTGGCTTTAGCAAAAAAAATTATTGCATCTAAGTTCAATACAGAGAATTATAATTTGTTTAATGGTCAGGTCTATGCACTTGCTGGGGATGGTTGTTTAATGGAAGGCGTTGGCTCAGAAGCTTGTTCTTTGGCTGGTCATTTACAACTTGATAATTTGGTTGTTATTTATGATAGTAACGACATATGTTTAGATGGTCCAACATCAGAATGTTTTACTGAGAATGTTCCAATGCGATTTGAAAGTTATGGATGGGAAGTCATTTCAATTGATGGTCATAATTATGAAGAAATAAAACAAGCTTTTGAAAATGCTAAAAAATCAAACAAACCAGTCTTAATTGAAGCAAAAACAACAATCGGCTTTGGGTCTCCAAATAGAGCAGGATCAGCTGAATCTCATGGTAAAGCCTTAGGTGAAGAAGAAGGAAAGTTGACAAAAGAAGCTCTTGGCATACCAACAGATGAATTATTTTATGTTTCAGAAAATGTAAGAAACTATTTTAAAACGCTTCAAGTAAAGCAAGAAGAAAACAATAATGAATGGCAATCGTTATTTACAGAATGGAAGAAAGATCATCCAAATTTGTTCAAACTATTTGAATTGATGCAACAGCAACCTATATCTGAAAATTTAGTTGAATCCATAAAACAGTCTGTTATTAAACAAGGTATTGCATCAAGAGCTTCTTCTCATTCCATTATTCAACTTATTAATGATCAATTATCATGTTTTATTGGTGGATCTGCCGATCTTTCTTGTTCCGATTCAACATTTATAAAAAACGAAGGCATTATATCCAAAAACAACTACAATCAACGAAACATTAAATATGGTGTCAGAGAATT
>JAYOLY010000010.1:0-19409 GCA_038120575.1 Rickettsiales bacterium | reverse complement strand
GCTGGATTATCGTTATCAGGATTTTTTAGACCCATGTGTGGAACATTTTTTACTTTTTCAGATTACATGAAAAATGCTATTAGATTAGCTGCTTACATGAAACTTCCTGTTATTTATCAATTTACTCATGACAGCATCTATTTGGGTGAAGATGGCCCAACTCATCAATCTATTGAACATTTAGCGTCATTGAGATCTATCCCTAATTTGCAAGTATTTCGACCGGCTGATACAAACGAAGTTAAAGCGGGCTGGATACAAGCCCTACAAACAACAAACAAACCAACTGCGTTGGTGTTAACTCGTCAGGGCCTCCCTGATCTTGATAATAGCTCTATTGAAAAGGCTCAGAAAGGGGCTTATATTATTCATAAAGAATCCAGTGACAAGATTGATTTTTGTATTTTTTCATCTGGATCAGAAGTGAGTCTAGCCATTGATGTAGCCAAAAAACTTGAATCTGAACAATTATCTGTTAGAGTAATTTCGGTTCCCTCTTTTGAGTCTTTTGATGTTCAATCAGATACCTATAAAAACTCTGTACTGTCTGGAGATATCAAACATCGTGTTGTTATTGAAGCTCAAACTTCTTTTGGTTGGCATAAATTTGTTGGTATAGATGGTATTTGTATAACTATTGAAGATTATGGCCTAAGTGCGCCGGCTAAGGATGTCGCACAGCATTTTGGTTTTACAATCGATCAAATTTCTCAAAAGATTTTATCTCATTCTAATATTATTAAAGCAACCTAATTTCTACATTTAGATATATAATGTACAAAATGTTATTTTCTATGAGAAAATAGCAACGATATAGTGGAAGAAGGCAATCGCTGCTTATTGTTTTAAGGAGAGGAAAGTCCGGACTCTACAGGGTAAGACGCCTCCTAACGGGAGGGCGGTTAACGCCGACGGAAAGTGCCACAGAAACTATACCGCCACATCATGTGGTAAGGGTGAAAACGTAAGGTAAGAGCTTACGGCTAGCTTTAGTAATAAACTAGTGGGTAAACCCCGTCTAGAGCAAGACCAAATAGAGGAAGAGAGTCGACCCGGCTCGTTATCATTTCTGGGTAGGTTGCTTGAGCTTAATCGTGAGGTTAAGCCTAGATAGATGATTGTCCACGACAGAATCCGGCTTATGACTTCCGCTATATCATTTCACTTTTTTTGTTGAGTCTCAAGTGTTTTATACCAAGATGGAAAAACTTCAGCTGTAAGATTTAGAGAGTTATAGTGATGATTTTGGAGCTTTATAAATATAAGTGAACTTTAACATCTTTTTTTGGTGGGCCCACTAGGACTTGAACCTAGGACCTGCCGGTTATGAGCCGGACGCTCTAACCAACTGAGCTATGGGCCCCAAAAAAGGATGTCGTTATTATAGAAAAATAACTTTATTTTTACTAGGATAAAGTTACTAATTATAAAAAATCTTCTAATTTTTTACTTCGTCTTGGCTGTCTTAGCTTTTCTAAAGCTTTAGCTTCAATTTGTCTTATTCTTTCACGAGTAACTTTAAACAATTTACCAACTTCTTCTAGGGTTTTAGGCATTCCATCTTCTAACCCAAAGCGAAGTCTAAGAACACGCGCTTCTCTATCTGACAATTCATCTAAAATGCTTTCTAAGGTCATTCTTAACGAATCGACAACCATTTTTCTTTCAGGAGATTCTTGTGTTTGATCTTCAACAAAATCGCTTAAAGCGCCTGAGTCATCACCGACAGGCATTTCTAGAGATAGTGGAACCTGAGAAATTTTTAAAATTTCTCTCACTTTATTAACATGTATACCTGAATGGGAAGCAATTTCATCTTCAGTCGGCTTTCTGCATAATTCCTGTAAAAGTTCTCTAGAAATTTTACGTATTTTATTTATCGTTTCTACCATATGAACTGGAATTCTGATTGTTCTGGATTGATCTGCAATCGCTCTTGTAATGGCTTGACGAATCCACCAAGTTGCATAGGTACTAAATTTAAATCCTTTTGTGTAATCAAATTTTTCTACAGCTCGTATCAAGCCAATATTACCTTCTTGAATTAAATCTAAAAACAAAATGCCTCTACCTGTGTATTTTTTTGCAATACTTACAACTAACCTTAAATTAGCAACTATTAAAATATCTTTAGCGCGGGCATCTCCCTCGTCCATTAGTTTGGACAAATCATGCTCTGAATGTTTGTTTAGCAACTTTATTTTTCCAATCTCTCGTAAGTAAACCTTAACAGCATCTTCCGAGCTGATTTCATCCCTTGAAGAAATAATGTTTGAAAAATAGTCTAGTGACTCAAATTCGGTGGTTGCATTAGATGTATTTTCTGCCCCTCTATTTTTTGATATTGTAGTAGTTGATGAGAAATTATTCTCGCTACTAGCTATGTTGTTATTTGATTCATTTTCTAAATTAGAAAAATCTACAGTTGACATTCGTTTATCCTCCCTTTTTTAATTCTGATAACAATTTAATGACTTCTTCTTCGTCTCCTTTTTCTTCTAATAACTTAATTTTTTCTTTAATTTCATCGTGCTTTTTATCCTGATGAAATAATTTTAATACATTTATATAGTCTAATAATGTTTGCGATACTTGCTTTGTCTTTGTAAATTCTTCGTTCTCAACTAAGCATCTAACATATTTATCTTTTAAATTTTGATCATTTAAAATATACAAAATTTCTTGATTTTTTACAGTTGAATCTTGAATCAAATGGAATATTTTTTTCCAATTTTCATCAATAAAATCATCTGTTAAAACATTTGTCTTTGCTATTTCTCGCAACTCTAAATCTGACGCTATCATGGCTATAATCAGCTCTTGAGCTTTATCATATTTAGTTTTTTGTTGTTTTTTTTCAACTCTTGAAAAAGCAACTTTATTATAGTTAGTCTTACCAAATTTGGCTACAATTAAATTCTTGTCCAATGTTAATTTTTCAGCCATATGATTAATGTAATGATCTTGAATTAAAGGATCTTTTTCAAATTTTAGTGTTTCAAGTGCTTCATCGACAACTTCAACTTTAGCCTCAATAGAATCAACAATTTTAGTCTTAATTAATGAATCAAAATAAAATAAAAAACCTGGTTTAGCTTGATTGATTTTTTCTTGAAAAGCATCCCCTCCTTCTGATATTAAAAAATCGGCAGGATCTTTTTGATCCATTTCTACAACATAAACCATACAATCAAATTGCTTTAACAATGAATAACTTCTCAGAGCTGATCGCTGACCTGCAGTGTCATTATCCATTATTAAATAAATCTTTTTTGTAAATCGTTTCATAAGATTTATTTGGTCTTCGGTTAATGATGTTCCCATACACGCAACAGCATGCTTAAATCCATACTGATGCGCCACTATAACATCCATATACCCTTCCATAAGTAAAATAAAACCTACTTTTGTTATTGTTTGCTTGGCTTTGGAAAGTCCGTATAACATTTTTCTTTTATTAAAAAATCGTGTTTCTTCAGAATTTACATATTTAGCCAATTGACTATTTTGATCCAATATCCGTCCACCAAAACCCAAAACTCTATTTTGATTGTCATGGATAGGAAAGATTAATCGTTGTGAAAATCGCTCATAAACAGACTCATTTCGAAATGAAAACAAGCCCGATTCATTAATGCTATCAGAACTAAATTCTTTGGATTTTAAAAAATCTAACAACTTTAAGTCTTTAGGAGAATACCCTAGCTCAAAGTCTTCTATCGACTGTTGATTTAAACCACGCTCAAAAACATATTGTTTAATGTGCTGATTAGCTGAATCTTGTAAAGCAGTTATGTATGTTTTTTTTACGTCTTCTAATAGTGATAAAAGCTCTTTTTTCGATAAGCTGTATGATGCATCATTACCATCGAATGTTTCTTTTATCACTGGAATATTAGCATGGAGTGCTATTGTTTCAATGGCTTCAACAAAAGAAGCAGACTCAATTTTTTGAATAAAAGAAATTAAATCGCCAGATTCATGACAGCCAAAACAATGAAAAATTTGTTTATCTGGACTGACTGTAAATGAAGGGGATCTTTCTGAATGAAATGGACACAAGCCTATATAATTTCTCCCTCTTCGCTTAAGAGACACATAGTGATTGATCACGTCCACGATTCCTGTGAAATGTTTTACTTGCTGAATGGTTTCATTTGAGATTTTTTCCATAAACTTAGCTTGTATAGTAGCAAAATATGTTCTTTTTTTTAAGATTTGAGATACGTTTAGTTTGGAATACTAACTATTTATTTTGGTGGAGCTAAGGGGGATCGAACCCCTGACCTCTTGCATGCCATGCAAGCGCTCTCCCAGCTGAGCTATAGCCCCAATGACTAAACTATATCCTATAATAGGATACGTTTTTTTTAAATAGATATAACCTTATTCCAATTATAATGATCGTCACAACGACCTTCTTGAATGTCATTAAGAATTTGCTTGAGTTTTAAAACTGTTGCATGAGCCTCGTATGAGGCAATAGGCTTACAAGTTTTATCGACAATATGTTTTACTGGAATTAATGTAACAGCTGTTCCACATATAGCAGCTTCTTCAAAATCTACCAATTCTTTATATGAAATACGTTTTTTTTCAACACTTAATCCCAAATCACTAGCAATTTTAGCAATAGATTTAACAGTAATGCTTTGTAAAATAGAGGGAGATTGAGGAATATACAAACAATTTGATTTAATAAAAATAATATTTGATGTGTTTGTTTCCTCAATATATGTGTTATGTTCACTGTCTAAATAAAGTACATCATCAACATTATGACTTTTTAAGTCTCGTGTTATTTTTAATCCTGAAGCATAATTTCCAATGGCTTTTGCGTGTCCAATTCCCTGACTTGGGCATCTATGGCTGTCTGTAATAGCTAATGTCACTGCATTTGCATAGTAATTGTCTGTCACAGGACAACAAAAAAGTCTGAAATGATACTCATTAGATGGCGATACTCCTAAATGCTCACCTACTCCAATAATAAACGGTCTTATGTATAAACTTGCACATTGATCAGTAGAAAAAGCATCTTTATTTAATGTTACTAACTTTTCCAAAGCTGTCATGAATAATGTTTCTGGTATCTGAGGAATTAATAAACGCTCGCAAGACATGTTTAATCGTTTAAAATTTTCAATTGGTCTAAATATAGACAGTTGTTTTTCTGAGAATTTATAAGCTTTAAGACCTTCAAAACAACCCTGACCGTAGTGTAAGACAGTAGACCCTTCATGAAGAGTGAGATACTCGCTATCTGAAACCTCTATGGGCTGCCAAGTATTATTGATGAATTCAGATATTACTCTGTAAGCACATTTTGTATATGAAAATTTTTTTTTAGGCATATTTTATATTAATAGTGATAAATGATGCCTTGTTTTTCAAAAAGCTCGTCGATTTGATATGTTGCTCTGGTTTCAGCATTTACACAGTGAACAATAATAGAGTTCATATCTAAAATAACCCAACCACTGTCGCTATTTCCAGATAGTTTAATCTCTGGATAAAAGTCATTACTTAAGCCAATATCAAATGTTTTAAACTTTTTTACAACTTCAGTCACTATTGATTTAGAATGTATACTATTTTTTACAGTAACAACCACAATGTAGTCTGTTATCCATAATTTTTCAGATACATGAAATGCTTTTATGTCTTCAGTTTGCTTTTCATCAAAAAAATGAACTAATGTTTCTAAAATAATTTCTAATTTATTTTTCATTGTTGGTTATAGCTTTTAAGAATTAATTCTTTTACTTCTGGCCAATCTTTGCCCAGAACTAATGTAAAGTCAATAGATTTTTCTGGTCTATCTCGAACTAAAATATGTTGTGGTTGAATAGCGAGGAAGTTAGATACATCTATTACTAGCACTTGATTGCCTTTCCAATCAACCAAAACAGTGTTCTCATAATTAAAATGCCCAGCATCTGCAAAACGACTTACAGACATACCCGATCTTTTTAAAAACTTAGCTGTATATTGAGCTTCTTTTGGAGCCCCATATCCATTTAAAACTTCAATAATACCAGTCAGAGAAGCTATATTTGTGATTCTTTCAAAGACATCCTCAGTTCCTGCTGAGACTATAATTTGTTTAGGTTGCACATCGATTTCTGGCTTACTCGCTATTATTTTATTATTCGCATCACTATCGTTAACAGCTGGTGTAGTTTCTGTATATGTTTCAACAGGTTTTTGGGTGAGAATAGTATTTTCTGTATCTTGAGAACGTTTAGACTCTTCAGGCAAAACAATCTGTGTATCATCTTGGGATGATAACCATAACTCCAAATTAGAATGATTATTTCCTTGATGCGTCATGTTTTGATTATCCGTTTTATTTTGATCAGATTGTTGAGGAATAATGGTATCTAGTTGATTTTCTAAAGACACTAATTTAAATGATTTTTCTAAATTTCCTGAAATTTTTTCAACTCCGTAATTGTTTTCTTCAACTATCTGAACGTCTTCAGGTTTGTCTTTTGGATTATCAGGAAATAGTTCTTCTGCATAGATCTTACTACTTAGTATAGAAATAGATTTTTTTGGCTTATCTTCTATTTGTACTAACTCCGGCTCATTTTCAACTGTATTTAAAGCTATTGAATCAATAGTTGACGGAGATAAGTTAAATACAGTCGCCAATACAGTCTGGATTTCATCTTCAAACGGCTCCCAATAATATGCATTCCCAACAAGACTTAACTTTCCTGGAATAGTTTCTTTTTTGATAGACCCTCTCTTATAAGCTTCTTTAAAATGCGTTGATAGAGAAAGCATCTGAGATGTTGATAAATCAGTTTCAATTACATTACTGATATGGTTAATGATTTTGGGTAATTCAAAAATATTCGAAGGTTTAATAAATTCATTGGCAAGAGTAAACACAAACTTTTGCTGACGTCTGATACGACCAATATCTCCTTCATTGTCTTGTCTAAAGCGAAGATATTGAACAACTTGATCTCCAGATAACACTTGCTTACCTTTTTTTAAGTCTATATATAAACTTCCTGCTTGATCTATATAGTTTAAATCTTTTTCAACCTCAAGCTCAACACCACCTAATTCATCAACCAATGTTGTAATACTGTCTAAATTAACTTTTAAATAGTAATCTATTGGAATATTTAAGAAATTTGAGATAGTTTTTTTTAACAAGGGCTGGCCTCCATAAGAGTAGGCATGGTTAATTCTTGTTTTTCCGTGCCCTTCAACAGGCAGTCTAGTATCTCTAGGAATAGATAACACTCCAAGATAATTTAATCGTCCATCCAAATGGATTACCATAATTGAATCGGCTCGCTTGGATGAGTGTGTACTATCAACTCCAAACGCTAGCAATGTTACACCATTGAATTTATTTTTTGATCCCATTGAAAAAAATATTTCTAGAATATTAAATTTAGTTACCAAAGCAGATGTAAAAAAAATATTTAGCACCAAGAAAAAAGCCAATGATGCAAGAATAATATTTTTTGAAAGATTTTTGTTTGTTGATTTAGATTTTGATTTTCTTTTTAAACCTTGAAGAATCATTTTAAAAACTCGTCAATTAAATTTTTGTCGATATTAATACTATTTAGTGTATTATTGTAACAAGCTATTGTATCTTCGTAAATTGTCTGTTGACTTTTTATTAAAAAATGTATAGTTCTAGATAAAATAATGTAAACAGCGTCATCTAAAGATTTAAGAGCAAGTGTTTCAATATTTTTATGAATTTCATCACCTCTTAATGGTTCAATATAGTCTGCAATAAATATAATTTTATCCAAGATTGACATATCTTTTGCACCGGTTGTGTGTTTTTTTGCAGCGCTTAAAACGTCTGTATCATGAATACCAAAAACAACAGGTGCAAACTGGTCTACAATCAGAGCATGCCATACTGCTTTGTGTTGTTTGTAAAGTGACGTTTTAAAATCCGTTAGAATAATGTTGTGATCAATGCATTTTTGAGGTGAAAATTCTTTTGCAGCATCATGGATTAATCCTGCTAAATAGGCTTTTTCTTGATTGACATTATAAATAGTTGCAAGCTCAACGGCTTTTGTAGCAACACTTAATGAATGCTGAACTCGATTATCTGATATGTAATGTGATAGTTTATTTTTAATATTTTGCATTAATATTAAACTGTATCAGAGTTTAATTGCTCACCTTCTAAGGTTGCAATCACCATAGCCCCACAGCTGTCACTTATGATATTTACAGTTGTTCTAAACATGTCTAAAAGTCTATCAACAGGAAGAAGAAGCCCGATTCCCTCTAGGGGCAAATTTACAGATCTTAAAACGATAACCATTGTGACTAGTCCGGCACTAGGGATACCAGCAGCTCCAACAGATGCAAGCATCGCTGTGAGCATTATTATGAGTTGTTGTGCTATTGTCATATCATATCCAAACACTTGTGCAATAAAAACAACAGCAACAGCCTCATATAGAGCCGTTCCGTCCATGTTAATTGTAGCGCCTAAAGGCAACATAAAACTGCTTACTTTTTTAGATACTCCAATATTTTTTTCAATACATTCCATCGTAACTGGAAGCGTTACAATACTACTATCTGTCGAAAATGCAGTTGCGATTGCTGGAAACATTTTTTTAAAAAATACAATTGGAGAATATTTAACAATCACCAATAAAATTCCTGATAATGTGAATAATAAATGTGTAACTAATGCTACTAAAACTGTTACGACGTAAAAAAATATGGGTTTTAACGATTCAAAACCGGTATTTCCTACCATGTAAGCAACCAAGGCAAACACACCAAGTGGAGCAAGCACCATAATCCAATCTGTAATTTTTAAAAATACACTATTAAATTCTTCAATAATTTTTTTTAATTGAGATCCAGAAGTACCCATTGCTAATAGAGCAGACCCAAATACTAAGGCAATAAAAATAATACCAAGCATATTTTCTTGTGATAGGGTTTCGAATAAATTACTTGGAACAATTTCTTCAAGAATTTTTAACACAGTAATTGATTCACTAGAGTTTTCATACATTTGAATCGGAGCATTAATTTCTGTGATATCAATAGTTGCACCAACTCCAGGTTCTATAAAGTTCACCATAATTAATCCAATTAAAACAGCAATTAACGTTGTAGAAATATAGTAGATTGATGTTCGTGTACCTAGCCTTCCTAAGCTTTGAACATTTCCAATATTTACAACACCAACAACTAATGAAGAAAAAACTAAGGGAAGCATCACCATATTTAGCAATCTAATAAACATATCGCCTATGGGTTTAAACACTAGCGTACTATCTTGAAGTAAAACACCACAAAATATACCAAGAATCATTGAAATAAGAATTTGAGTCGTTAATTTGTAGCTCATTGTATTTTCCTAATTGAAATAAGCTTAATAATATTCAAAAAAATCATATTAGACAATCAAAAATTTATATAATTTTTTTTTCGAAAATAATTGCAACATTGTCTTGATACACTAAGTCCCACTCTTTAGATGATAAAAGCCAATTTACAAGAGGTAGTTTTTTTGACGGTAAGATAAATGTATCTAAGTCATATATTTGGATTATCTTATTCATTAACTGATTAGACGGATTTTGAATAATACTGAAATATAGATTTAAAAATTCTGGTTCGGTACAAAACCCATTAATAAATATTTTTTGGTCAGGATATGTGTAAAACGACAATACCCCACCCCAACTGATATGATTAAAAATATGCTTAGACAGTACATGTAACTCTGATTTCAAAATTGCTTTCATCGGTAGTAGTCTGTCATCAATTCCAATTCCAAAAGCCTTATTATCAAATGAAATAAACTGCATCTTTCCATACAAAATAAAACAAAAACTTATTAAAATTGCTAGTTTAAAAATATTACGGCTGAATCGATGTGATATCCAATAGGTAAACCTGGCAGATTCAGCTAACATTAACATTGTCAGTACTGGCAATAGCATTATCCAGGTAAACATGAATCTTAAAGACATTAAGCCCCCGATAAAGCAAATACAATACAGCATTAAAATAAAATTTAAATGGTCTTTTTTTGGCGAATCTTTTCTTATTATCAAAAAGAATACTAAACATAAAAAAAACAACAAAACTATTGTAAAAACGATTATAGGCTGGCTCTGAAAAAATTGATAAAAAACTACCCATTCTTTGTTCGTTGACTGATACAAACTAAACTTTTCAAACACAAACGATATGCTGTACAAACTTGACTTAATTCCTAGAGGATGAATCCAAGTTGCAACAATAGCTGTCACTAATAAAAACAAACTATTGTACACATATTGACTTGTCCTTTCTCTTTTTTTGATTATGGCCTGTCCTATTACTATTGCTGTGTAAATCATTAACAACCCGATTCCAAATACAAATCCTGGATGAAGATTTGACCAAAGTATCATAAAAAAAAATATACTTAATAGCTGAGATAATGTGGCACGTCTATTTTTTAATAACGATACAATAAATATTGAAATTATTATGATAAACATATCTGAAAAAAGAGATCCTCTTTCAACTAATCTAAAATGGCCTAAAACAAATGTTGTAATAGACAAAAAACCTATAAATGGATATAAGTCATATTTTTTTTTAGACGTTAAAAAATAGATCATTACAAAACTTAATAAAAGCATTAATTTAAATGCTACGATCCCAATATATCCACCCCATTTGTATAGTTGGTAAAAAACACTATATGTTAGCCATTGATGTTGGAGATCAAATTTTGACAATGAAGGCTGAATTAAACTGGGGTCTGTTTGAATCAACGTTTGATTTAGATCCATTATTTTGCCATAAAATAAATACGAAAATAAATCGAAAGATTGAATAGGAAAAACGCATAACAACGCAACCGTAATTAATGTGAAACAATAAAAAAGGTAATTGTGATGAAACATCTTAACTTGAACAAAATTCAAATGACGAATTAACCAAGACATAATAGCTATATGATAAATCGAAATACGTTAAAAACCTAGTTGTTCAATTCTTTGAAAAATGTGTCTAGTTTAAAAGAAAATGGTGGTGATCCGGGTGGGGGTCGAACCCACGACAAATGCCTTAAAAGGGCACTGCTCTACCAACTGAGCTACCGGATCAAAAGTTGTTATATCATATCAAACGCTTTGTCTTGTGTTAAGACTAAAAGACGTTTTTAATCTTTTTTGCTTGAACTTGTTTGCTCTGAGTCTGATTTTGATGATGCTGATTGTTTGTCATTAACATAAAAACCTGACCCTACAAACTGAATATTAACATTTTTTGAAATCAAGCGCTGCACTGAACCTGTACAGTCTCTGCACTGAGTTAATGCATCTTCTGTGATTGACTGAAACGCTTCAAACACAAGTCCACATTTTTTACATTTATAATCATATGTTGGCATCTTTCACTTCCTGATTTGAATTTTACAAAACTTTAGGCGTCTTGAAAATACGCCCTAGTCCGTTTTATTTTTCAACTTTTCAATAATATTATCAATTTTTCCTAAATCATCTCCAAAATTTTTCCAATTCAGTGTTTTGGCATTTTCTTTTAAATTATCGAACGTATCAAATAAATATTGCATCAAATTTGAACCTTGATCTGTTTTATTGTTTATTTGAACATCAATAGGTTGACTGATTGTGCTATTTCCAAAAACATCATCAATGACAGTGTTTAAGTTTTCACCCATCACAACGTTATCACCATAAGACATAATGACACGTTTAAGTTCTGGAAGTTCAGATTGTTCTGCCTGCAAATAAATAGGTTCCACATATAGTAAAGATTCTTCAATTGGAATAATCATTAAGTTTCCACGAATAACTCGAGACCCAACCTGCCCCCACAGCGTTAAATTTTGCGAAATTTCTGTATCCTGATCTATTCGAGATTCAATTTGCATTGGTCCATAAACCGTTCGATCTTTTGGTAGTTTAAACACAACAAACTTTCCGTATTCATCTGGATTACATTTTACAGCCATCCATCCAATCATATTATCTTTATTTGTTGGTGAAAACGGAATCATCAACACAAACGATTCTTTTTCATCACCTGGTAGTTTTGTTACCAAGTAATATGGTTTCATCACCTGTGCTTCTGTATCATAGGTTTCATTTGGAATTTCCCATAAATCTTCTCTGTTATAAAACACTTGTGTATCTGTCATATGATACGTTGCATATTTCATGGCCTGAACACTAAATAATCCTTTTGGATAACGAATATGTTCTTTTAAATCTGTAGGCATGTCTGCCATAGATAAAAACAAATTAGGATAAATTTTATCAAGAGTTTTAATAATAGGATCTGTTTGATCTGCAATGTAAAACTTTGTTGTGCCATCATAAGCATCAATGGTTACTTTTACAGCATTTCTAATATAATTTATTCCTCGTTGAATCGTTTCTGAATACGGGAACTGAGAAGACACTGTATATCCATCTTGCATCCAAACAAGTCGTCCTTCGTTACTAACAACAAGATATGGATCGTTGTCGTAGATGATAAAAGGAGCAATTTTTTTAGGGATAATATGAATTGAATGATCAAACAAAAGTTTTGAATCGTCTTTAATTAAATTAGATAATAAGACTTTAAAATCGCTAAATTTAAATGAGAAAATGAGACGGTTTAATAAAGATCCTATATTAATTCCACCTGTTCCAGAATAGGTTGTATATTTATTTGTGTCCCCTTTTGGATAATCAAATTCTTTTTGATTTGTATTAACAATTACAAATTGTGATGACTTTTCCCCAAAATAAATTTCTGGGCGAGTAATTTGTAAATCAATGGTTGTTGTAGGTGGTAAATCTTTAATATAAAAATATGGCAAGCCATCTTCTGTAACTCGATTAACAGGCGTCATACACAATCCATAACCATGCGTATACACAAGGTGTTTGTTGACCCATGTTTGAGCTTGCTCTGTTAATTGAGAAGAATCTAATTCTCGAGGTGATAACATCACTTGTTGCATCTGTCCATTTATTGTATATCTGTCGACATCAACATTTAAAAACTCGTAATAGAGTCTAATTTCTTGTAACTGACGAAATGTAAGCTTAAGCGGCTCTTGATTCCATAATCTTATGTTTTCAACTGTAATCGAATTGTTGTCTAAATCGTTTCGTGTCAGTGCATTATTTGCAGGAAATTCTGAATCAAATACATTGTTTAATTGATACGCTTCTCGTGTTAAATCGATATTGTTTTGAATGTATGGTTCTTCTTTTACAAGCTCATTTGGAGAAACAACATAGTTTTGAATAATATTAGGAACCACTTTTAAACCAAAAATATTTATTGCAAAAATTAAAAGTAACGATAAGTAAGGCAATTTAGCAGATACTTTTTTGATTAAAAACAGAGTTAAAATAGCCTGAACAATATATAACCCTGCTATTAATTTTTTGACAGGTAAAATAATGGATACATCTGTGTAAGCAGCTCCATAGACCACACCACGGGATGAATATACAAGCTCTGCAATTTCTAGCCACGATCCGAATGATAAAAGCAAAAATAAAAGTGAAATTAATGAAATAATATGAGTTTTAATTGCGCCATATTTTTTTTCTTTTGCAAAAATAACCAGTAAAATATTTTTTGATAAATAAATCCAACCCACAAATAAGAAACTAATAAACAATAAACTAAACAACCACCCATGAATATTATCAAAAAATGGTAATGAAAAAAGATAAAAAGAAATGTCATTGTTAAACAGAGGATCAGTTTTTCCGTACGGAACTTGATTGATGTAATAAAAAATATTCATCCACCATGCTTTAGCAGATAAACCAAACAAGACAGCTAGCCCCAAAGAAATAGCAAGCGTTAGCCATGAAAACATGTTTCCAGCAAATGACGTTGTTGCTTTGCTTTGAGCAAGAGATTGTCTTAACTGTTCAAGAAGTCGGTTTAAGAAAGGAAAAGGTGTATTGAATACAATGTCAGTATCTGCAGAAATATTACGACTTACTTTTTCGGCAATTTTAGCATTAACAAACAACCATGTTCCAGCAATAGCAAAACCAGCTAGAAATGTTATTAGCTGATATTTAAGTTGAAACCACCAAACACTTTCATATCCAAATGATTCAAACCATAAAAAATCGGGATATATATTTTTAAAAATGATACTAATGACAATAAAACCTAATAATAAAATGCCTGAAAAAAGGATGCTTTTTTTGTTCATTTTGACCTCTTTGTAAAGAAATTCTAATTACTCACAATACTATGAGGATGTCATTTAGTCAATTTTTTGAACTTTTTTTGACTATTTTTGTTTACTTGTTTTGAGACAATTTGGTGCTGATGAAGCAGGTTGAGACCTAGCAACATTTTAAAGCAACATTGCAGTAACAGCTTGGATACTTCTTCTCATTGTTGAGATTGGAATTTTATTAAGAATATTAGATATGTTTGGCATTCAAATTTAACACCTTATATTTGTGGTAGCGGAGACTGGATTTGAACCAGTGACAACACGGGTATGAGCCGTGTGCTCTAACCAACTGAGCTACTCCGCCATAAGCGATCTTAAGTGTAGCAAAATATATCTTTCTGTCAATAAAAAGCCTAGTTTATTGCTTATCTAGTTGTTTTATTTTTGGAAGTTTATTTCTATTAATTTTTTTTAGTTCCCCACTTTTTAAAGTTGCTAATTGTACAGGTCCAATTGAAATTCGTTTTAAAGCTGTTACAGTGTAGCCTAAATGTTGAAAAAGTCGTCGAATAATTCGATTACGCCCTTCTGTAATGACAACATGAAGCTGATTTGTTGCAAGTAATTCCACAGACACACATAAAACAGGACCATCTTCTAAAATGATGCCTGCTAGCAATCGATTTACATTTGCTTTGGTTATGTCTTGATCTAGTGTTACACGATATGTTTTAGAAATATTATGTTTAGGATGCATTAAAAAATGAGCTAAATCGCCATCATTGGTTAGAATCATTAATCCTGTTGTTTGGCGATCTAATCGCCCTACTGGCGTAACCGTTAATTGTTGTTCTCGAATGATATCCCCAATACACAAGCGATTTTTTGTATCTGTCATTGTGGCAAGCATTCCTTTGGGTTTATTAAATAAAAAATAGTCGTATTTGATATTTTTTTGGATTATTTGACCATCTACTTCAACGTTTTGTTTTGTATCTTGTATGCGATGGGTGATGTCAGAAATGATATGTCCGTTAACTTTAATCTTTCCTTGTTTGAGACAGTCAAAATAGCCTCGACGAGACAAATTTGTTTGACTAATTACGTATTCTTCTAGTTTTATTGATTCTGATTTTTTTTTTACCATCTGTTTTATTGTCGAATTTGTGCTTCTACAGAGTCTGTAATATATATGATTTCATTTTTTATATCAAATGTAATTTTTTGAGCATCAATGTCTACTTTTTGAGATATAATCTTTACATCACCGTCACCTTTTGCAACTAAGGACTCTGTATTAAATACTAGCGAATTAAATGACAAGGCCATAAGTTGATCGTTTTCTTTTAAAATACTTTGAGTCTGGTTTAGTTGAAGACTATTATTTGTAAAATCAAGTTGTCCAAATGGAGATTCAAACAATACTTTTACATGATCGTCTTCGTAAATATCACCTTTAATATTGTTAATTTTGAAATAATTTTTTTTCTCGTCAACTTCAGCACGGTCACCATGAATGACAAGCATTTTTTCTCCTTTTACAAAATGGATGATATGAACATCTTCAAAATAAAAATCTGGTTGATCTTTATCTTTTTTTTTCAATGAATCTTCATTCGGTTTTATGATGAGTGATAATCCAATCACTCCAAACACGAGCCCCACAAAAAAAACAACTAATACGCTATTTAATATCCCTTGTTTACTTATGCTTGCCATATAGTTTTTGAAACTTTAAAAATGATCGAATTGCCTTAATATATTTTTTTTGTTTTCGATATGCATCCGCTTGTAAAGCATAAATTGCTGTTGCATTAGGTTCTATATCCAATGCTCTTTTGCAATACATAAGCGCTTCTTTTGGATTATTATTTTGATTATGAATTAAAGCAATAAATCCATAGGACCATATGTTGTTTGGATTTAAATTTATTGCTATTTCAAACTGTTTGATAGCACTAGATTCTTTGTCTTCTTGATTACTAAAATATAAACCAAACGCTAGTTTAAAATGGCTCTTCCAATTTTCTGAATTTATTTCAATCTGGGTTGTATAGTTTTCAACAACAACTTCGGAGTAATTTGGAGATAAAGTTTTAAACAAGTCCATTCCAAGATCAACTTGACCTGTGTAGGCATAGCTCATGGCTAATTCAAAAATAGTTTCGTTTGAACTTGGTTGTTGTTGATACAATTCTTGAAGTTCTTGTTGTTCAATTAAAAGGTCTTCTTCAACAAAATAAGGCAATGCTAAACTTGAAGCAGAAAAAATATATAGACTTAAAATTAAACATCCTACAACTTTTTTTATCATGACAACACTGTAACATTTTCTTTTGGATGAATAAACGTAAAGTCTTGTTTTAAGTTAAGCTTTAAAACAGACAGATAAGCCCCAACGGATTGGCTATGTTGTTTGTTAAACAGTGTTAATAGCATTTGAACAATTAACCTTGGGATAATATCACATAGTACCAATAGGCGATAACACTGTAGTGCGATAGTTCCATAATGCTTTTTGCATAAATAAAACCCTCCTCGATAGCCTTCAATGATAGAGTGAGCTTTTCTAAATGTTGTTGCAACTCCCCCACTATGAATAAGACTCACTCGTGGATCGTAATAGATTTTATACCCATGTTTTTTAAGTGATTTACATAAATCTATATCTTCATTGTAAAAAAAATAATGATTATCAAATCCACCGCATGCTTCATATGCCTCTTTGGCAATTAATATGGCTGCCCCAGCAGCAAAAGGTATGGTGGTTGGTTTATTTGATTTAAAACGCCATTGCCCTAACAGTCCACCTGGACGTTGCAGTGTTCCATCATCGTTAAGAAGTTTAGGAACTATGACTGATTTATGTTCATAGACTAGCCGTACCAACAAGTCTAATGTATCCGGAAACAAAACCGTGTCATTATTTAAAAAGAAATAATAGTCTCCTGTTGCATACGTCACTGCGATATTATTTGCTTTAGAAAATCCACTGTTATTATGATTTAAAATGATTTTATAGTCCGATTTATATCGATTTAGACAATCAATAGAGTTGTCTGTTGAGTTGTTATCTATAATGATGACTTCATAGTCTAAGTCTGTTTGAGACTGCTTTATAGAGTTTAGACAAGAATCGAGGTAGTGTTCACCATTGTAATTTACAATGATAATACTAAGCTTCATTTAAAAACATTTTAGAATCAAGCAAGGTGGCTGATTCAAAAATTGGATTTAATAGAAAAGGATGAGATGATGAGTCTAGCAGCATCGATTTGATATACGTTTCCGCTTCTTGATAGCTGTCTTTTTCAACAAATAAATCCCAGACCAACGATTTTTTTAGTGACGAGATAGTTGTCTGACATTTTTTATTAATTTTATGAGCAAGTTCAGCTTGATTTTCAAATACAGAGTTTGAAACTTGAACGAGAACATGGAACCCGTTATGTTTTCTTTTCGCTGGAATAGAAGTCAAAAAATAGTCTTCTTTATTGGGGTTTAACAGGTAATAAGTTTTTGACAAGACAAAATCTATCCACTCTTTCGGGTTATTTGATTCAACGTCAATGTCCCATAACACGAAACGACGACATCCTTTTATGGCATCACACTTTAAAAATTGTGTCATTGTTGCACCGGCAGACAAAGCATGTAAATCGGTATTTTTTTGAAATGAAAAGAGTGTAATTGTCATTGATTAGTCCTCAAGCCATTGTTTTAAAGACTGAAATAAAGGCATCCATGGACCTGCTTGGTGACGCATGAGTGTTGAGCGTCGTTTTTTTTCTGACCAGCTATGATTTAAATAGCTTGGAACTTGGGTTAATAGCGCAGCTCGTTCAGGATGAGGCATCATAGCCAAGACATTTCCATTTTTATTTGATAGACCTGCAATATTGTGGGTGGCACCATTAGGGTTGACTGGAAAATGGTTATCGAGTTGTCCGTTTTCGCTTACGTATTGAATTTGTGTATGCTCTGATAGAGACGATATCCCCTCTAAAAATTTAAAATTTCCTTCTCCATGATTTATCTGTATTGGAATGATGTCTTGATCTGAAAAGGCACGTGTAAAAATATTATGTTGTGCATGCTTAATTTTGACATAAACCCAATCGCAAATAAATCCAACAGGGTTATCTTGTTTCATATTAGGAGCCAATGCCATTTCTAGTTTTCCTTGTTGAGCTGTATCTGGAACCAAGCCCGTTTCAGCTAGAATTTGACAACCATTACAAATTCCTAAAATAGCTTTGTTGTTTTGAGCGGCTTGTCGTAAAAACGACATAATGGGAAGTTTTGAGGCAACAACACCTGCACGGATTCGGTCTTGAAACGAAAACCCGCCAGGCAACACATAGGCATCGTAAGAAAAAAAGTCTTCTTCACTACAATTCCAACGAATTAAATCGGTGTCAATGTTGGCTTGTTTAAGCGCATGTATGGTCTCGTATTCGCAATTACTACCAGGAAATTGAATGACTGCGCACTTTTTTGTTTTCATTAACGTAAATCTTTTTCTGCATTAACTGCTGCAATCATTCCATCAGCAACAGCTGTAGCAATTTGTCTAATTTGCTTGGATCGTATATCGCCTGCGGCATATATGCCAGGGATATTGGTTCTCATGTAGTCGTCTGTAAGAATGTATCCATTTTCATCTACATCTAATTCGACTGATATCAGGTCTTTTGGAGGAATTCGCCCCACATAAATGAATACACCTTGAACAGTTAACCATGTTGTTTGTTTTGTTAAGACATGGTTTAGTTTAATTTTTTCAATTTTTTTATCAATCCCAAATGCATCTTCAGGCTGTGTGTCCCACAAAATATCAATTTTAGGGTTTTCCATCACTTTATCTTTCAGCGTCTTAACCGCTTTGATGTAATCAGAGCGATGAATGAGATATAGTTTATTTACAAACTGAGACAAATAATCTGCTGCATAACAGGCACAATTTCCGCCTCCAATGACGGCGACATCTGCATTGGCATATTTTTCTACATCAGATTGAGCATAATAGGAAATGCCACGTCCAAGAAATTGTTTTTCAAAATCTATGCCTAATGGCTTTGGTTCTAGACCGATTGCCATAATGATAGCCTTTGTTTTATAAATATTCCCAAGGTCTGTTTTGATTTTTTTAACAGGCTCTGAAGGTGAAATTATGTCTTCAACTGTTTCGCAGCGATAGCTTATTGAATAGTTTTTA
>JAYOLY010000009.1:30944-34124 GCA_038120575.1 Rickettsiales bacterium | reverse complement strand
TGACGTGCTCTTTATTTCGCTCGAATTTTTCTTTTGCCATTTAATTCTCCTTTTTATTTGCAGATCTTTCTGCAACGATAGTATCGTAAATTGGTTTTGGGCATTCACTATACCTAAAAAATTGCATTGTGTAAACACCTCTTCCCTGAGTAATTGACCTAACAGCGGTAGCATAACCAAACATTTCAGAAAGTGGAACATGAACCTTAATATGCTGAACACCATTTTTGTCAGCCTCTATTGATTGTACCTTACCTCTTCTACTATTGAGATCCGAAATTACATCACCCATATTAGCTTCAGGAACTTCGACCTCAACATTCATCAAAGGTTCTAATATGATAGGCTGAGCATTTTTAAAGGCATCTTTAACAGCATAGGAACCAGCAACTTGAAATGCTACATCAGAAGAATCAACAGGGTGAAAGGATCCATCTAAAACAGTTACCTTTATATCAACAATAGGATAATTAGCTACTATACCCGTTGAGAAGGTATTAAGTATACCTTTTTCTATAGAAGGTATAAATTCCTTAGGAATTCGACCCCCAACGACTTTACTTTCGTATACAAAACCTGTACCACGCTCAAGTGGTTCTATATCTAAAATACAATGTCCAAACTGTCCTCTACCTCCAGTTTGCCTAACAAACTTTCCTTCTGCATTTGCTTTAATCTTAATACTTTCCTTATAAGCAACTTGCGGCTTGCCGACATTAGCGCCAACATTAAATTCGCGCATTAAACGATCAGTAATGATTTCTAAATGCAACTCGCCCATACCTGAAATAATAGTCTGACTTGTTTCTGGATCTGTCTTATATCTAAAAGTAGGATCTTCGTCGGATAACTTTTCAAGACCTGTAGCCAATTTAGATTGGTCATTTTTAGTTTTTGGCTCAATAGCAACAAAAATTACTGGTTCTGGGAACTCAATCTTCTCTAAAATTATAGGAGCCTTTTCATCTGCAAGAGTATCTCCTGTTCTTGTATCTTTCATTCCTATGATACCAACAATATCACCCGCAAAAGCTTCTGAAACTTCACTTCTGGAATTTGCATTCATCAAAAGAATACGACCAACTCGTTCACGTTTTCCAGTAATACAATTCAAAACGTAACTCCCTGCTTTAATAGAACCTGAATAAACACGTATATATGTTAACTTACCAACAAAAGGGTCAGTTTGAATTTTAAAAGCTAATGCAGAAAAAGGATCATCATATTTAGGATTTCTTATTAGAGTTTCTCCAGTAGACTCATCTAATCCTTCTACAGGAGGTAAATCAAGCGGCGAAGGCAAATAATACGATATGTAATCAAGCAAAGGTTGTACACCTTTGTTCTTAAATGCAGTACCACAGCATGTAGCAACATAATTATTATGAATAGTTAGCTTTCTTATACATGATTTTATTTCATCTTCTGACAAATCACCTGTCTCTAAATATTTCTCAAGCAAATCATCATCAGCTTCAGTAGCTACTTCAAGAAGTTCCTCACGCAACTTGTTGAATATATCCTTATTTTCATCACTGATATCTCTAATTACTAAATCTTTACCTAAATCGTCGTTATAAATAATCTCTTTTGCAGAAACTATATCAATTATACCTTGAAAATTATCTTCTGCCCCAATTGGGTAATTTATAACCATCGCCTTAGCATGAAGATTGTCCTTAAGCATACTTACAGCTCTATCGTAATCAGCTCCCACTCTATCCATTTTATTAATAAAAGCAATTCTTGGAACATTGTACTTATTTGCCTGTCTCCAAACAGTCTCACTTTGAGGTTGAACTCCAGCTACGGCGCAAAATACTGCAACTACACCATCTAATACACGCATAGACCTTTCAACCTCTACTGTAAAATCAACGTGACCAGGAGTATCAATAATATTAATTAATATATCTTTCCAGTAGCATGTAGTGGCTGCAGAAGTTATTGTAATCCCACGCTCTTGTTCTTGCTCCATCCAATCCATAGTTGCATTACCATCATGAACTTCACCTATTTTGTGAGACTTACCTGTATAATATAGAATTCTTTCAGTAAGAGTTGTTTTACCTGAATCAATATGTGCGGCAATTCCAATATTTCTTGTAAATCTTAAATCATGTTTATCTCTAGACATACTTACCACCTAAAATGCGCAAATGCTTTATTTGATTCAGCCATTTTATGAGTATCTTCTTTCTTTTTTATAGCAGAACCAGTCCCATTAAAACCATCAATAAGCTCTTTTGATAGCCTATCAATAAAAGAAGATCCAGATTTTTGGCGAGCATAACCGATCAACCACCTAATTGCTAGTGACTCAGCTCTATTTTTGTCAACTTCAATAGGAACTTGATATGTTGAACCTCCAACTCTTCTAGACTTAACCTCCATTTTAGGAGAAACATTGTCTATTACCTCAGAAAAAGATTCTAAAACTGATTTTTTACTTTCTTTTGCTAAAAGATCTAGTGATGTGTAAACAATACGCTCAGCAACAGTCTTCTTCCCATCAAGCATAACCTTATTGATGAATTTTGCAATAACTGCGTTTTGATAAACTTTATCT
Organism: Rickettsiales bacterium; assembly: GCA_038120575.1. GTDB lineage: Bacteria > Margulisbacteria > Marinamargulisbacteria. The sequence continues at coordinate 31,555 of JAYOLY010000009.1, read as the reverse complement.
AGACTTGATCTTCTTTTTTTATATTTTTGCTTTCTTGACATTTGATCAACTCACTAATTATTTAGATTTTTTTTCTTTTTTTGCACCATATCTAGAACGTGATTGCTTTCTTCCATCGACTCCTTGCAAATCACCTCTACCGCGTTCAATGTGATATCTCACACCAGGCAAATCTTTAACTCTACCACCTCTTATATAAACACTCGCATGTTCAATAAGAGTATGTTTTTCTCCACCAATATAACCAGCAACTTCCATACCGTTAGACAATCTTATTCTGGCAACTTTTCTTAAAGCAGAATTAGGTTTCTTAGGTGTAGTTGTATATACTCTAGTACAAACACCACGTTTTTGAGGGCAAGCTTGCAAAGCAGGACATTTACCTTTTTTGATATTTTTAGTTCTTTTTTTCTTAACTAACTGATTTGTTGTAGGCAAGACTTAACTCCTTTTTTATAAAGACTGTATTTTATATAAACTTATTAGAAAAGTCAATAAAATTCTTATTTTAGAAAACACTAGTTTACAACCTCTTTTTTAAGAGATGACTTAGATTTATCTGTTTTTTTCTTTTTACTAGAATCATCTTTTTTTTCTGAATTACTATCCTC
>JAYOLY010000009.1:16766-30934 GCA_038120575.1 Rickettsiales bacterium | reverse complement strand
ATTTTCATCATTATTTTCGTCATCATTATCTTCTTTATTATTTTTTAAATAATCTTCCGAGTGAGCAAAATTAATTGAATCAAATAAAAACTTTCCTGTACCAGCTGGTATTAACTTACCGATGATAACATTTTCTTTTAAACCTTCCATAGGATCCGATTGACCTTCAATTGCAGCTCTAGTTAACACGCCTGCAGTTTGTTGGAATGAAGATGCAGAAATAAAACTATCAGTACTTAGAGAAGCTCTTGTAATACCAAGTAGTACAGGTTCAGATTTAGGTATTTCTTGGCCTTCAGGAATCTCTTTACAAATTTTATCAAAACTCTTAATATCAATCATTTCATTTAGTAACAAAGTGCTATCACCCATATCGGTTACAACGACTTTCTTTGTCATTTGTCTTACAATAACCTCTATATGCTTTTTGTTAATTTGAACACCTTGAGATCTATAAACTTTTTGAACTTCATCTGTTAGATATGTTCTTGTAGCATCTATCCCAACAGTTTTTGCTAAATCATGAGGATTAGTAGGTCCAAAACTAAGTGGTTCACCTTTTAAGACTTCTTTGCCTGAAAAAACAGATAAATATGCTGTTTTAGGGATTTTATGTTCAACAGTTTCACCTGAATCTTGCATAACATTTACAAACCAATAAATTTCAGATGAGCTGATATTAACAACCCCTGACACTTCAGATAGTATAGCAGCATCTTTTGGTTTTCTAGCTTCAAATAATTCCTCAACTTTTGGAAGCCCCTGAACAATATCTTCTGTTTTAGACACATCAGATATAGATCGCTGAAGTATTAAACAACTACCTACAGATGTTTTACTACCAGTTTGTGCAAAAATAATCGCTCCTTTATAAAAAGGATAGGATTGGGCTTCTGCAAGTGTAATTCTAAACTCTTTAGATTTGCGTTTTGAATTATCAGTTAGCTTGACAATTTTTTGAACAATATATGACTTTGTTTCTTTTAAGTTCTGTAAAACTTCAATAGGAAGCGGTTTTCCTACTTCGCAAGAATCAGCTATTGCACTGGAAACAAGTATTTCACTTTTATTATTTTTATCAAATATATATAGTTCATCTGTCTGTGTAGCAGCAAATACTCCATTTTCTTTAGATTCTGTAAAATTGACAACGTTATCTTGATTGTAATATATCTCCCCACTTGAAATAGAAAAATAATATGTTTCATTAGGATCATACTCTAATAATATTTGACCTTCTTTAACCTCTTCTTTATCTTTAACTAAGAGTTTAGATCCTGCTGGAAATGAAATATTAATGTCCTCCTTGCCATTATTGATTATTAATTCACCATCATTAGAAACAATCCATATTTTTTCGTTATCACTTTCGATATTTGATAGTTGAATCGATTTATCAATAGAAACTTTTCCTGAAGAAGGACTAATAATAGGAACAACTGCAGATTTTCTTAAATCAACACCACCTGTATGGAACGTTCTCATAGTTAACTGTGTTCCAGGTTCACCAATTGATTGAGCAGCAATTATACCAACAGCTTCACCAAGATTCACAAGTCTAGCTGTCGACAAATCTATACCATAACATTGCTGACAAATTCCTTTTTCAGCCTTACATGTGTATATGCTTCTAGCTTTAATTGAATCGATATTATTTAAACTAACTAATCTAGCTTGATCTTTTGTTATAAGATCTCCCTTTTTAATAATTGTTTTTTTATCGACTTTAATACTCTCAAGAGACACTTTTCCTTCAATAATTTCAGATAAAGGAATTAAAGTTTGTACCCCAGACATAACAGCTTTGTAATCGATACCTTCAGATGTATTACAATCTTCAATTGTTACCATTACATCCTGAGCAATATCGACTAAACGACGAGTTAAATAACCAGAGTCAGCAGTTCTAAGTGCAGTATCAACAAGACCTTTTCTTGCACCATATGCTGAAATGAAATATTCAGTAAGTGTTAAGCCTTCTTTAAAGTTGTGTAGAATAGGTATATCAATGGTTCTTCCTTGAGAGTCTGACATAAGTCCTCTCATTCCAGCGAGCTGACGAACCTGATCCATATTTCCTCTTGCACCTGAGTTTGCCATAATGTAGACATTATTTAATTTGCCCATTTCTAGTGACAACTCATTAGCTACATTTTGCGTAACTGTTCTCCATATTTCACTAGATCTGGATTTCTTTTCTGTAGCTGAAATTATGCCTCTTGTCTCCATTTGATCAAGATTTTTTATTTGATTGTTAGCTTTTTCTATGATCTCAGCTTTTGAGTCGGGAATAGTCAAATCATCAACTGAGATGGATAAACCAGATTGAGTTGAATATTTAAACCCAATTTTTTTAAGGTTGTTAATTACAGAAGACGTAACTTTATTACCATAGTTTTGATAATAATAAAAAACAATATCTGCCAGCTGACCTTTACCAACAACAAAATTAACAAAATTTGATGTAGTGATATTATGAATTGCTAGGGCATTTTTAATTGCATTATTAAAAATTATTCTACCCATTGTAGTTTTAATAATTTTTCCATCAATTCTAACAGATAACTTGGAATGATATTTGATGTATCCAGCGTCAAATGCTCTTTGCGCTTCTTCGACATCTTTGTAAATTAAATTTTTATCATCTAGATACTCATTATCAACCGTAAGATAATAACAACCAAGAACCATGTCTTGAGTAGGAGTAACAATTGGATTACCTGAAGAAGGAGAAAGAATATTATTAGTAGATTCTATAAGAAGTTTACATTCAGCCTGAGCTTCTATACTTAGAGGTAGATGTACAGCCATTTGGTCACCATCAAAATCAGCATTGAAGGCAGTACAAACTAGTGGATGAATCTGTATGGCAGAACCCTCTACAAGAATTGGTTCAAAAGCTTGGATACCTAATCTATGAAGTGTAGGAGCACGGTTTAAAAGGACTAATTTTCCTTGAATAACTTTTTCAAGAATAGCCCAAACTTCTAAATCCCTATTTTCGATTTTTCTTTTTGCACCCTTGACATTAGAAGCTATTCCATCTGAGACAAGTTTTCTGATCACAAAAGGCTTAAATAGCTCTAAAGCCATTTCTTTTGGTAGTCCACATTTATTAAATTCAAGATGAGGTCCTACAACAATAACAGACCTTGCGGAATAGTCTACTCTTTTTCCTAATAAATTCTGTCTAAATCTTCCTTGTTTACCTTCAATAATATTGCCAAGTGACTTTAAAGGTCGTCCATTAGCGCCAGTAACCGATCGTCCACGCTTACCGTTTGAAATAAGTACATCAACTGACTCTTGAAGCATTCTTTTTTCATTTCGAATAATCATCTCAGGAGCACCAATATCTAAGAGTCTTTTTAATCTATTGTTTCTATTGACAACTCTACGATACAAATCATTCAGATCAGATGTAGCAAATCGACCGCCCTCAAGTTGGACCATTGGTCTAAGCTCTGGAGGCATTATAGGGATAACATCCAAAACAAGCCACTCAGGACTATTTCCAGATTTCATAAAAGATTCTAGTATTCTCAACCTTTTGATGATTTTTAAACGTTTTTGACCTTTTGATGATTCTAATGATTCCCTGAGAGTATTAACCTCTTCTTGTATATTAAATTCTTCTAAAATCTTTTTTATAGCTCCTGCACCAATATCAGTTTTTAATTTATTTCCATACTTGGCTTTGCATTCAGCATGATCGGAAGTTGATAGAAGCTGATACTTTTGGAAAGTAGCACTTAGACTTTCATCTAAATCAAGAATAATGTAAGAGTCATAATAAATTATTTCCTCTAATTGCCTAGAAGTCATATCTAAAATTGTACCTAGAAAACTAGGAATACCTTTTAAGAACCATATGTGAGTTACAGGGGCAGCAAGTTCAAGGTGCCCCATTCTTTCGCGTCGAACTTTTGAATGAGTGACTTCAACCCCACATCTTTCACATACGATACCTCTGTAACGTATTCTTCTGTATTTTCCACAAGAACATTCCCAATCTTTAACAGGACCAAATATCTTTTCACAAAATAAGCCTTTTCTTTCCGGCTTAAATGTTCTGTAATTTATTGTTTCGGGTTTTTCAACCTCACCAAAAGACCAATATCTTATTCTATCTGGTGAAGCTAAGCCTATATTTAAACAATCAAATTCATTGGGGTCGTTAACGTACATATTTATAATCTCCTTATTTACCGTTTGTCTATCTCAATACCATCAGAAGATAGAATACGAATATCTAATGCAATTGAGCGCAGTTCTCTAAGTAGAACCCTAAATGACTCTGGTGTACCTGGTCTTTCTAAAGGATTGCCTTTAATAATTGACTCATAAGCTCTAGCTCTACCGGTAAGGTCATCAGATTTAACAGTAAGCATTTCTTGAAGAGTATGAGCAGCTCCATAAGCCTCTAAAGCCCAGACTTCCATTTCTCCAAATCGCTGACCTCCATACTGTGCTTTACCACCAAGAGGTTGCTGAGTAACTAATGAGTACGGACCAGTAGATCTAGCATGAATTTTATCTTCAACTAAATGAATTAATTTCAACATGTACATGTAACCCACAGTTACATTACGCTGTAAAAGATCGCCAGTTCGTCCATCTCTTAATGGTACTTTTCCAGATTTACTGATCCACTGTTTACCACTTTTTTCAGAAGCTTGTTTTAATTTTTCTTCAACTCTATCAACGGATGTTTTTTCTCCGTAAATTTCATCAAAGAGTTGAACTTCATATTTTTCATTAAGCTCATGAGCAGCCATACCTAAAAGTAGTTCAAAAAGCTGACCTACGTTCATTCTCGAAGGAACACCTAGAGGATTTAACATTATATCTACAGCTTGTCCGTCAGGAAGGAATGGCATATCTTCTTCGGCAAGAATTGTTGAAATAACACCTTTATTACCGTGTCTTCCAGCCATTTTATCACCAATAGATACTTTTCTTAATTGAGCAATATATACTCTTACAATATAATTTACGCCAGATGGTAAAACATCATCAGTCTCTCTAGAAAATACCCTAACACCTATAACCTTTCCAGATTCACCTGATGACACATGTAATGATGTGTCTTTCATATCTCGAGCTTTATCACCAAAAATTGCACGAAGCAACTTTTCTTCCGCTGGTGGTTCAGATTCTCCTTTTGGCGTAACTTTTCCGACAAGAATATCTCCTGTTTTTACGGAAGCACCAATTCTTACAATTCCATTTTCATCAAGATTTTTTAAAGCATCTTCAGAAACATTTGGAATTTCTCTAGTAATTTCTTCAGGCCCTAGTTTTGTAGATCTAACTTCCATCTCATATTTTTGAATGTGAACAGATGTAAAGATATCTTGCTTAACAAGCCTTTCCGAAATAACAATGGCATCTTCAAAGTTATAACCTTCCCAAGGTAGGAACGCAACTAATACATTTTTTCCAAGCGCAAGCTCTCCATTTTTTGTAGAAGCTCCATCTGCGATAATTTGACCTTTCTTTACTTTTTGACCAACACTGACAATTCCATTTTGTGATTTTGTTGTATTTTGGTTGGATCTGAAAAATTTTTGAATGTTATAAATTTCAGTAGAATTTTTATGCTTGATAATAATTTCTTCAGCATTAATGGATTCAACAACCCCATCTTCTTTTGATTTCAAAACAGAGCTAGAATCTCTTGCAACAATTTTTTCTAAACCCGTACCCACATAAGCTTGCTCTGGACGAACCAAAGGAACAGCTTGGCGTTGCATGTTAGCCCCCATTAAAGCTCTATTTGCATCATCATGCTCTAGAAAGGGAATAAGACCACATGAAACACCAATTAATTGCTTTGGAGATACTCCCATATATTGAACATGTTTGTTCTCAACAAGAATAAAGTCTCTGTTAAATTTACAAATAACCTTTTCATTTTTAAACTTTGTTCCATCTAAATGAGTATCCCAAGGACAAATATATAATTTATCCTCTTCATCTGCTGAAATATAAACAATTTCATCTGTTACCTGTCCTTTTTTTACAACACGATAAGGTGTTTCAATGAAACCATACTCGTTAACAATAGCAAATGTAGCAAGTGGTCCAATCAAACCAGCGTTTGGACCTTCAGGGGTTTCAATAGGACAAACCCTACCATAATGAGATGGGTGAATATCTCGAACATCAAAACCAGCTCGTTCTTTAGTTAATCCTCCAGGACCTAGTGCACTAAGTCTTCTTTTGTGGGCAATTTCAGCAAGTGGATTAGTTTGATCCATAAATTGAGAAAGCTGTGAACTTCCAAAGAATTCTCTAAGAACAGCAACAAGAGGACGTATGTTAATTAGGTTCTGAGGTATAATCTTTTCTGAGCCTTTAAGTGACATTTGCTCAACTATAAGTCTCTCTAGCCTTGAAAGACCAACTCGAAATTGTTTTTGAAGCTGTTCACCAACAGCACGGATCCTTCTATTACCCAAATGATCTATATCATCTAAAGATCCTTCATCGTGAATAAGTTTAAGTAAATGATCAAGCAAATATAATATATCTTCCTTTTCAAGAACGGTGTTTTTTGAATTACTATCAATTTCTAAGCGTCGGTTCAAACGATATCTACCTACTGTTGATAAATCATACTTAGCAGGATCGAAAAATAAAGAATTTAAAGCTTTTTGAGCGCCGTCTACTGTAACTGGATCACCGGGCCTTAATTTTTTATTTAATTCAAGTAAAGATTGATTTTGATCCATAAAAGGATATTTCTCAATTGTTTTTTGAAAAAAATCAACATGAGAAATTGCTGAAATGACATCTTTTTCTACAAAACCTAAAGCACCCAACAAAAGTGTTACAGGTACTTTTTTAAGTTTATTTACGTTTGCAAATATTGTATCATCTTTCTCAGATTCTAATTCTAACCATGCTCCTCGGTTAGGAATGATAGTAGTCATAAATAATCGAGTATTAATTACTGTAGAGGGCTTTGTTCTAAAATAAACACCAGGAGATCTAACAAACTGGCTAACAATAATTCTTTCAGCCCCATTGATTAAAAAAGTACCAAATTCAGACATCATTGGAATATCACCAAGTAAAGCCACTTGTTCAATAACTTCACCAGTTTCTTTATTTGTGAGTCGCACAGGGATTTTTAGAGAAGACGAATAAGTTATTTCTCTGTGCTGACAATCGATAAAAGAATGTTCATGCTCTTCAAAGTAATAGTCTTCGAGAAATTCTAGCTCAAGTTTACCACCATAACCAACAATCGGTGATATATTTTTTATTTCTTCTCTAATACCTTCATCTAAAAAACGCTTAAATGATTTTACTTGGATTCCAATTAAATTAGGGGGAGTTAATTCATCCCAATTTTTTTCAGGATTTAACCTGATTCTTATTTTTTCGTCTTGTTTCGATGTCACTTTTGAGGATCTCCTTTAAAAAAAGTTACCTGAAGATAAATATTTTTATCTTCAGGTTTAACTTAGCAAATGAATTTTTACTTAAATTCAACTTTAGCACCCTGCTCTTCAAGTTGTTTCTTGATAGCTTCGGCTTCTTCTTTTTCTAAACCTTCTTTTAAAGATTTAGGTGTGTTGTCAACTAGCTCTTTAGCCTCTTTAAGTCCAAGGCCTGTAATCTCTCTAACTACTTTAAGAACTTGTATTTTCTTGTCTCCGCAGTCTGTTAAAATCACATCAACTGTTGATGACCCCTCATTTGAATCATTAGATTCACCTGCTGCTGCTGCAACAGCAACTGGAGCCGCGGCTGCGACAACACCAAATTTATCCTCTAATGCTTTGACTAGATTAGATAGCTCAAGCACAGACATTGTTTCAATCTCAGAGATAATTTTCTGTGATGTTTCTGACAAATCAACTGTTTTTGTTGCTTCTTCTGACATAATGTCACCTCCTATTGTTTTTTACTTTTAATATTATTTAAGACATTAATCAATCCGCTAACGGGAGAAGCTAGGGTCATAACAAGTCCGGTTACCGGAGCCTTAATTAACCCAACCGTTTTTGCAATTAACTCATCACGAGATGGTAACTTAGCTAATTGATTAACCGTCTTTACATCAATGAAGTCTTCACTTAAGAAGCCCCCTTTAATTGTTAGTTTTTCATTTTCTTTTGAAAAATTAACAACATCTTTACTCATGCTTACAACATCAGTTGTTGAATAAAAAATAATATTTGGCCCCTTGAGAAGCTCCTCAGGATGAGATCTGTTCAATTTTTTAAAAGCACGTCTTGAAATTCCATTCTTGTATACAGTAGCAACAGATTGATTATCTCTTAATTTGGATCTAAGTTCTGTAAGATCAGTGACAGATAAACCTGCATATTCAGCAACTAAAACACCTCTTGAGGAATCAAGAATTTCAGCTAACTGTTCGACTTTTTTTTCTTTAACTTTTATTTTATCCATAATTTTACTTCCATTTCACTTTCATAGGTTCGATTAATATACTAGGACTTTGAGTAGAACACAATGATATAGATTTAAAATATGTCCCTTTTGCTTTTGTAGGCTTAATTTTTAACAAAAAATCATAAAAAGCATTAAAATTATCAAAAAGTTTTTCTTGTTCAAAAGATTTTTTTCCAATAACAACATGAAGAATACCATTTTTGTCATTTCTATATTCAAACTTACCAGATTTAAACTCTTTAATAGCGGCGCCAATATCTTTTGTAACAGTACCAGCTTTCGGGTTAGGCATTAAACCCTTGGACCCTAATTGCTTTCCAAGCCTACCAAACTTTTTCATCATTTCAGGCGTAGTGATAATTATATCAAAATCATACCAACCTTTTTGTATTTTTTCTAAATACTCGTCCACTCCTACAAAGTCAGCACCTGCCTCTTCTGCTGCAGTTGCATTAGCACCTTCAGCAATAGCTAGAATAACTTTGGATTTACCATTTCCATGAGGAAAAGAATATGTACCTCTTAGCTGTTGATCTGCATGTCTAGGATCAATTCCTAATGAAAAATGCACTTCAACTGATTCATCAAACTTTGCAGCCTCAAAACTATTTAAAACTGAAAAGGCTTCAGAAGGTGAATAATAATCTTCTGTTTTGTATTTTTTTAAATTTGCTTTGAATAACTTTGATTGCTTCATTTTTTAATTCTCACTCCCATACTTCTAGCACTTCCCTCAATAATTTTAACTGCGGAGTCAACTGAAAAAGCATTGAGGTCTTTAATTTTGTCATCTACAATTTTCAAAACCTGCTCAGAAGTTAATGTTCCAACAGACTTTGTATTTGGTGTAGGGGATCCACTCTTTATACCTAGAGTCTTAAGAATCATTTTACTTACAGGTGGGGTTTTAAGGGTTATAGAAAAAGATTTATCATTATATACAGTAATTTCCACAGGTACAACTTCACCCATTTTATCTTTGGTTAAATCGTTATATTCCTTACAAAAATCCATGATATTTACACCATGCTGACCTAAAGCTGGACCTATTGGTGGAGCTGGAGTTGCTTTACCAGCTTGAATTTGAAGTTTAATTAGTCCAATGACTGGTTTATTACTTTTTTTTCCCATTTACATACCTCAATTAAATAGTTTTTTCTACTTGATCAAACTCAAGTTCTACAGGTGTTTCACGACCAAATATAGAGATCATTGACTTCAATTTACCTTTCACAGCATTGATCTCGGAAATTGATCCAGAGTATCCTCTAAAAGGACCTGAAATCACTTTGATCACTTCACCTATTTCGAAATCAATATCAATTTCTTTTGTTTTATCTCCAACTTTTCTAAGTACCTTTAGAATCTCCTCTTCATTAACAGGGGTCAACCTGTTGGTTCCTTCGGATCCAACAAACTTGGAAACTCCGGGCAGAGACTTTATTTCGTAAGATAACTCATCGTTAGATAACATCTGGACAAAAACATATCCTGGAAAAATTTTGGATACTTTTTCAGTTCGCTTATTATTTTTAATTTCAACAGACTCTTGTTCAGGAACAAGTACTCTTGAGAGATATTTTTTAAACCTTTCACTTTCTATAATTTGTTCGATTCTGGATCGTACTTTGTATTCTTGACTTGAATAAGTCTGGACAATGTACCAATCTGCATCTGATACTGCAGTTTCATTTGATGCATCACTGGATGTTTCGATTTCGGAAGTTACTGGATCAACTGGCACCTCGACAACATCATCTATTTTATTTTCAGTAGTTTGATTTGAACTATTAATTTCTTCCATTTTTAATCCTTAAATTTGATGTACACATTAATTTAGAATAACTCTTTCAAAAACTTAAAGGTATTAGAGAATAATAGATCTAACCCCATTATGTAAAGAGTAGAAATAACAATTATTGACAAAACCAATAAAGTAGACTTGATTAAAACTTTATTATTTGGCCAAGTTACTTTTTTTAACTCGAGCTTAGGATTGGTAGAAAAATTAGATTTTTTGGATCTACTTGATGAGGTAATTTTTTTAGGCTTAGTTATTTTTTCTTTTGTTGTTTTACTCATAAACTTTAAATTATGTTGTGGCAGGCTCGGTCGGATTCGAACCGACAACCCTCGGTTTTGGAGACCGATGCTCTACCAATTAGAGCTACGAGCCTTCAGTCTTATTTAAAAGCTCTAAATTAAAATAGTCCTATAAATTATCACTGCGAATAACTAATGTCAAATAAAATTCTCTGGTGTTTACCGCTCTTTTAATTATATTTGTTGACACAGCTGTCGTTGTGGTGTAAAAATATAACTTCATTTTGTTATGGAGGACAGTTTTGAGCGACAAATTTGTTATTATTGAATGTAAAGGAAAGCAGTACATAGTTTCTGAAGGAGATGTGTTATCTGTTGATTTGATGAACAATGAGCCTAAAGATAAAATCGTTTTAGATCAAGTTTTGTTATACTCTGATAAAAGTAAAGTTAATGTAGGTCAACCATATCTAGATATGACAGTATCTGCAGAAGTTATCGCACACGAAAGAGATAAAAAAGTCCATGTATTCAAATTTAAGAAAAAAACTGGATTTAAAAAAAAGCAAGGTCATAAACAAAATTATACAACAATTAGAATTAGATCTATTGAAGCAAAGAAAGGTAAAGCTAAGGAATCTAAAGTAGCTGATTCAGAAGAAAAAAGTAAAAAAACGAAACCAATTGTAAAAACAACAGATTCTAAAGTATCAAAAAAATAAATTTTAAACTAAGGAGAATCCAGTGGCTCACAAAAAAGGTAAAGGAAGTACTAAAAACGGAAGAGATAGCAACTCTAAAAGATTAGGTGTAAAAATTTATTCTGGAGAACTTGTTAAACCTGGAAATATTATTATCAGACAAAGAGGTCTAAGGTTTAAAGCTGGTTTAAATGTGGGTATTGGTAAAGATTTTACTTTATTTTCACTTGTAAATGGAATCGTAAGTTACAGCACAATTCAAGGTAACCAGAAAGAAGTATTTGTAACCCCAAATTAATTTATGTCTTTTATTGATATAATCACTCTACATCTCAAAGCTGGAGATGGAGGTGATGGTGTAGTTAGTTTTAGACGTGAAAAATATGAACCTCATGGAGGCCCAGATGGTGGAAATGGAGGTCGGGGCGGGCATATTTATCTTAGAGCAACTAAAAACCTTCAATCTCTTACACATTTAAAAGTAGCTAAACTTTACTATGAAGCCAAAAGTGGTAAAAACGGCATGTCTAAAAATATGCATGGAGCTTCAGGAAAAGACCTTATTATAGATGTTCCCATTGGAACAATAGTAATGACAAAAAACAAAGAACCATTACATGATTTATCAATTGAAAATGAACAATATTTAATCGCAAAAGGTGGTAATGGTGGGTTTGGAAATAAAATGTTTTCATCTTCAATTAATAGGACACCTAGACAAGCAAACACCGGGCTATCTGGCGAATCAATTGATGTTACTCTTGAACTAAAACTAATTGCTGAGGTTGGGTTAATTGGATTACCTAATGCAGGAAAATCTTCTCTGTTAAAATGTTTAACTAAGGCTAATGCTAAAATTGGGAATTATCCATTTACAACATTATTTCCTAATCTAGGAACATTGAAAACTATGGATAGAGAAATTATTCTTGCAGATATTCCAGGTATTATTGAAGGTGCAAGTTCTGGAGAAGGCTTAGGCTTCGACTTTCTTAAACATATTCAAAGAACAAAAATATTACTACATCTTATAGAAGCTACTATTGAACCTGAAATATGTTTCAATAATTATTTGTTAATTCAAAACGAATTGAGTTTGTATAGCAACGATTTAGTAAAAAAAAATACTCTTGTAATTATTTCCAAATCTGATTTAGTTGATACTAGTAAACTAAATGATATCTTACAATTTTTTAAAGAAAAAAATATTGCAGCTTTTGCAATTTCTTCTTTTACGTCTTATCATATTTCAAGTTTAATTGAAAAAATATTAAACTTAACATCTGATTAAGGGTTCATTATGAAAGATACAATTGTTGTAAAAGTAGGAACAAAATTACTAGTCACTAATGATGATAAATTAGACTTAAATAATCTTAGGCAACTTGTTAATCAATTATCATCTGCAAACTCGAAATATAATGTTGTACTTGTTTCTTCAGGCGCAATTATTTCTGGGTCTGAAATTTTAGGAATAGTACCGTCTACCATTCCCGAAAAACAAGCTGCGGCAGCATTAGGTCAAATTTTGTTAATGAAGGAATATTCTCATTTTTTTGAAAAAAACAATCAACATACAGCACAAATATTACTTACAAAAGATGGTTTTTATGATGAAACTAAAAAAGAAAATATTAAAAATACTATCCATACCCTATTAGAAAATAATATTATCCCCATAATAAACGAAAACGATTCCGTAGCTACAGATGAAATTCAATTTGGCGATAATGATTTGTTATCTAGTCATGTTTCTATTTTATTACATGCAAAAAAACATATTATACTTACGGATCAAGATGGACTCTATACAGCTCCACCAAAGACGAATGACCATGCTAAATTGATTTCTGAATTGTCGTCTATATCTGATAAAATGATTGCAGATTCAACTGAGTCTGTTGACCAAAAAGGAAAAGGTGGAATTAAATCTAAATTAATGGCTGCTCAACTATCTACTCAAAATGGAATTATGACTCATATTGCTAATGGTAGAAATCAATCCGTTATTAACGATATTTTAAACAATAAAAAGGTGGGAACATGTATCAAACCAAATTAAAAAATCAACCTCAGTCAATTGAAGATCAATGTCAGAAAGCATATCTAAATAAAGAAAAAATTCATTCTTTAACCACAAATAAAAAAAATGAGCTTTTAATTTTATTTAAAAATAATCTTTTAAGTGCTTCGTCTCAAATTTTAGAATCAAATCAAAAAGATATTGAGAATGGTAAAAAAGATAATATTCCTTCAGGATTGTTAGACCGTTTAACTTTATCTGAAGAAAGAATTAAATCAATTGTTTCCAGTATTGAAGAAATTATTAATTTAAATGACCCAATAGGTGTGCTTTTAGATCAATGGACAAGGCCCAATGGATTGTTAATTAAAAAAGTAAGAGTCCCATTAGGGGTTATTGGAATTATTTATGAAGCTCGTCCAAATGTGACAGCTGATGCAATTGCTATAGCTATAAAAACAGGTAATGCCGTTGTTTTAAGAGGAAGTGCGTCTGCATATAATACAAATTCTGCCATTGTTTCTATTTTACATAAATCATGCGAGGCATTAAATATTCCTTCAGATGCGATTCAACTGCTGTCTGATACATCTAGAGAAAGTGTAAAACAATTTGTGAGAATGAATCATTACTTAAATCTTGTTATTCCAAGAGGCGGTGCAGGATTAATTCAAGATGTTGTTAATTCGGCAACTGTACCAACTATTGAAACAGGGGTTGGGAATTGTCATTTATATATTGATCAATATGCAGACCTTGAAAAAGCAGTTGCTATAGCTGACAATTCAAAAACTAATAGACCATCTGTTTGTAATGCATGTGAAACTATTTTAGTTCATCAAAAAATTGCTTCGCTGTTTTTACCTAAACTTTCAGACCGTTTTAAGAAAAATAATGTATTAATTAAAGGCTGTGAAGATACTAAAACATATATTGATGACTGTGAAGATGCAACTGAAGAAGACTGGCAC
>JAYOLY010000009.1:2687-16756 GCA_038120575.1 Rickettsiales bacterium | reverse complement strand
CTGGCACACTGAGTATTTAGATATGATCGTTGCGATTAAAATTGTAAAAGATATTGATGATGCTTGTAATCATATTAAAACCTATGGAACGCTTCATACTGAAGCTATAGTGACAGAAGACGATAGTCAATCGGCCTTATTTGCCTCGGTTGTTGATGCATCTACTATCATTATTAATGCATCAACTCGATTTACCGACGGGGGTGAATTTGGGTTTGGAGCTGAAATAGGAATTTCAACCCAAAAACTACATGCAAGAGGACCTATGGGAGTTAATGAACTAACCTCGTATAAATATATTGTAGAAGGAACAGGTCAAATTAGATAAAAATCTAAGCCATAGTGCTAAAATCTGATCCATTTACATCTGGTCTTGGTTCTATTTTTTTATATTGATTAGGCTGTTCAGTAATGATATTTGCTATTCTTTCTTCTAGGTCTGCCCTATCTTCAATTGGAGTTTGTTGAGGTGAAAATCTCCTCTTTATATCTTTATCCATTGATTTAGTTTTATCAATGGATTTATAGCCTTTATCAGAAATTATTTTAAAACTTAATTGTTGAGGCTGCTTATTGATTATTTCAAAAACATTTAAAATAGGATTATCTCTATTTTGATAACTAATAATGAAATGAAATCTTTGACCAGATTCAATATCTAAGACTGAAGGATAAGCAACCCCTTCAGGATGTGTATGATATAAACCAAAATAAGATAAATTATATTTTTTAAAAAACTGATGAGCTCTTATAATTTCGTCATTATTAAAGACAAAATTATCTTTTCTTCCATCATCATGCTGATTATAAATAGGTAGGATTGCAGTTATGAGTCCATCACTTTCGCCGCCTAAGAACCCCCCTGTTTCATAAGGCAGGTTATCATATCCTTGCTTTATAATTGTGTGATAATGTTTTTCTGTTATTGAAAACCCATTAATGTTTTGCAACATAGATGATTTGTTTTATTGCTTCTTCAGCATTAGTTAACAATGTATCGAGATCGTCTTTTGAAAATGTTTCTTTTTCTGCAGTACCTTGAATTTCAACAAATTTTCCCGACTCTGTCATGACAACATTCATATCTAAATCTGCGGTTGAATCCTCTTTATAACATAAATCTGTTACGAATTCTCCATTACATTTTCCGACACTTACAGCTGCTAGCCATTCTTTAATTGGAGATTCGGAAATTAAGCCTTTGGCTAATAAATCATCAATAGCATCTTGCAAGGCAACCATTCCACCTGTAATTGAGGCTGTTCTAGTTCCTCCATCCGCTTGAATAACATCTGCATCTATATAAATTGTGCGTTCACCTAATTTTTCAAAATCTATAATGGCTCTTAATGATCGTCCAATTAAACGTTGAATTTCGCTTGTTCTACCTGACGGTTTTCCTTTTGAAACCTCTCGTCTTATTCGTGTATCTGAAGATGCTGGCAACATAGAATATTCTGCAGTTAACCAGCCTTTACCTTCACCTTTCATGAATTTTGGAACAGACTCTTCAACCGTTGCAGTAACTAATACTTTTGTATCCCCAAAACAAATTAATACCGATCCTGGGGCATATTTTGTAAAATTTCGCTCAATGGTTATAGTTCTTGTTTTTTCTAATAGATTATTATTATTCATGGGTATTAATCTCCTCTTTTTTTATTTGCTCTAAATTGACGCTTTCAGTTTTTTTATTAATGATATCAATTCCACTTTCTATATTTTTTTCTAGCTTTATCAAGTTTGTTTGCATTTTTGCAATTGTTAACTGTAAGCTTGTTAAAATATATTGAGCATATTCATCTGCACCATTTTTTATTTTTTTTGCTTCAGCTAATACTTTTTCTTCATCCTCGAGTATGTGCTTTGAATGATCGCTATAGTCATTGATCATATTTTTTTCTTCGTTTATGTTTACAGACTCATGAACAATGTTACCATTTGAATGAATTGTTTTTCTTATCTTATCAATTAAATCAACAATACGCTTTTCTTCTATAATAATTTTTTCTGTTAAAGGAATTTTTTTTGATTCCAATACTTCAGATTCTAAGGCATCTAATAAACCCAAAATTTCAATCATTTATAGTGCTCCTTAACAACTTCATGAACAATAGATGGCACCAAAGCAGAAACATCGGCGTTAAATTTAATTAATTCACGAACAATTGTTGAACTTAAATAGGAATATTTTTGATCTGTCATTAAAAATACTGTATCTACTTTTGTATTTAATTTTCGATTTGTAAGTGCTATTTGGAATTCATAATCAAAATCCGAAACAGCTCTTAATCCTCTAATTACTGTAAAAATATTATGCTGCTCTGCATAATTTACAAGGAGCCCATCAAATGTATCCACTTTAATGTTAGGTCTTCCCTCAAAGATTCTCTCAATTATCTCTTTTCTTTTTGAAAAATCAAGAAGTTGTTTTTTATTTGTATTATCAAAAATTGCTATTGTGACTTCATCAAAAATTTTCGAAGCTCGTTCAACGATATCAATATGTCCGTTTGTGATGGGATCAAAACTTCCAGGATAAATTGCTTTTTTTATTGTCTGAGAATTGTTAATGATGTTCTCCCAATTGTTTTTATTTGTTTGTTTAAATTTAGTTCATTTATAACTATGTCTTTAGGATGTTCGCATATAATCAATCCATTTTTAGTCAGTATATCAAATTCAAAAATCAGCTTCAACGTATCATCGTATAATTTAGTTTGATTCCAAGGAGGATCAAGAAAAATAATATCAAATTTTTGTTCAGTTGAATTCAGATAATTTAAAAGTGATAGTTTATGAATTTGAAAGGAGTCGGTATCGTCAATCCAAGTTGTATTTTTTTTTATAAAAAAACAATCTTTATCTATAAAAATGACTTTTTTAGCACCTCTAGACAAGGCTTCCAAACCTAAAGATCCAGTTCCTGCAAATCCATCAAGTACAATGGAGCCATGGCAATGATCTTGTATCATATTAAACAAACTTTCTTTTACTCTGTCTTGGGTAGGCCTGTGTTCTTTTTTATTTCCAAAAAACAATTTTCTACCTTTAAATCGACCTGCTATGATTCTCATAATTTAATTTAATGCATCAACTGGCATCTTCTTTTGCCTTTTATAAAACTCTGATTTTAATAATTGATGCTCTTCAAGATTTAATTCTGGATCTATTTCAATAATTTTACTTGCCTCAGATTTGGCTTTTAACAGCATAGCTTCATCTTGAACTAAATTAGCTAAATTAAAATCTGGAAGCCCAGATTGTCTTGTTCCTAAAATGTCACCAGGTCCACGAATTGTTAAATCATACTCTGCAATTTTAAATCCATCTGATGTTGAGCACATACATTGTAACCTTTTTTGTGCATTTTCTGTTTTAGTATCAGAAATAAAATAGCATCGCGATTCTTTTTTTCCACGTCCTATTCTTCCTCTTAACTGATGTAATTGAGACAATCCAAATCGTTCAGCATCCATAATGATCATTACAGTAGCATTTGGCACATCGACTCCTACTTCAATAACCGTTGTTGAAACCAGAATTTGACTTTCGTTAGACTTAAATTTATCCATAATTTCTTTTTTTTCATCAGGTGACATTTTTCCATGTATTAAACTGACTTGATGGTCTGGAAATAATTTTTTTATGGTTTCAAATCCCTCTTGAGCAGATTTTAAATCTAATTTTTCCGACTCTTCAACAAGAGGATAAACAATATATAGTTGTTCTCCTTGAATTAATTTTTCATAACAAGCCTGATATACATTAGGTAAGAACTCTTCTTTAACTAAAAAACTTTTAGGAGGAATTCGGCCTGGAGGAAGTTCATCAATAATGGATTTATCTAAATCCCCAAAACACGTTAACATAAAACTTCTTGGAATAGGTGTGGCTGTCATAAATAAGCAATGAGGCGATTTGGCCTTATTTTTTAGCTTAGATCGTTGCATAACACCAAATCTGTGCTGCTCATCTATTACAACAACTCCTAATTGAGGAATATCAACGTAATCTTCTAATAAAGCATGTGTTCCAACAACAATTAACTGCTTGGATGATTTAATAAGTTCTAGGGATTCTTCTTTTTCCTTTTTTTTCATTTTGCTTTTTAGTATACAAACTGAAACCCCTATAGGTTCTAATAAGCGTTTAAACTTCCAATAATGTTGAACAGCTAAAATTTCTGTTGGGGCCATTATTACACCTCTTTTTCCACTTTCAATTGCGCATAACAACGTTGACATTGCGACATCTGTCTTTCCTGATCCAACGTCTCCTTGTAATAACCGATTCATTGCAACTGGTTTTGATAAATCTTGCTTGATTTCTGAAATCACCCTATTTTGGGCTGTTGTTAGCTGATAAGGTAATTGATTAAGATAATTGTCTAAAATAGATCCTTCTACTTTTAATGGATCGGTTTTCATAGTATGTCTATGTTTAAGTCGCTTTTTTTCTAGACTTAACTGATAATAAAAAAATTCATCAAACACAAATCGTCTTCTTGCTTGTTTATATCCATCCACTGATTTAGGGAAGTGTAACTCATTTAAGGCACTTTGAATTGGAATCATATTTAGATGACTTAACAATGAAGCAGGAAGTGTTTCTTGAACTAAGTGTAAGCAATCAGTAAACACCTGTTTTATAATTCGTCTCATCTGTAACTGATGAATCCCATAGGTTAATGAATAAATTGGAATGACCAGTCCAACGCTTTCTTGATACTCTTTTTCTGAATGAATAAATTCGGTTTGATTAACATTAATTTGTCTTTCTTGATGAAACAAAGATTGTTCAACTTTTCCTTTGATTATAATGTTTTTACCATTTATTAAAACTTTTTTTAAATATGGCTGATTAAACCAGACAGCTTTTATATTTCCAGTTTTATCAACGATATAAGCTTCTATAATACTCATATTATTTTTAACTTTTTTTTCTGTAACAGATTGAATTGTTCCAAAAATAGTGACGTGATCATCCATTTTACACTCAGAAATATGAGGTAATCGTCGCCTATCATCATATTCTCTTGGGAAAAAAGAAAAACAATCTTCAACGGTATACAGAGACAATTTTTCTAAACACTTAGCAAGTTTAGGGCCTGTTCCCTTAATATACTGAAGAGATGACTCAAGAGTTAGCATGTACTAACTCAGGTTTGCGCTATTAAATTGTTTGGATAGTTGATCGATATTTAAATTTAATGATTCTGTATTTGTTTCAATACTAAGTTCTTTATTTTGTGTTGTTTTTCCTATAACGTCATACCAACAGTTATGAGATTTCAAAAGAGCTTCACATTTTTCTAATTGATTTGTAGCTATGACATACCCTCCATTTTCTGAAAATAATGTGGTTATTGGATCGTCATTAGTTACATGAATTGAAGCACCTACGTTGGCAGTTCCTCGTTCTCCTAATATCATTTCAACAATACTTTGAAATGCTCCGCCTACAGAAATATCATGAACAACTTGAACATGTTTATTGTCTATTAATTGCAAAATAATACTATTTTGGCTTGCTTCATCTTGAAGTCTAACTTGCGGTGCAACTGACGGTTTATGTTTTAAAAACTGTTGAATTTGAGTTCCTGCAAACTCTGAATATCGTTTACCAATTATTACTAAACTCAAATTTGATTCAAAACACTGAATTGTTTTACTTTTATTTACATCTGACACTTTTCCAATACAACAAATGACAGGAGACGGAACAACTGCATTCCCTTGTTTTGATTCATTATAGAAACTGACATTTCCAGAAATTATTGGAACTGGATCACCGTTTATCATGCTTAGCGATTCAGCCGCTTCTTTAATGCCTCTAACCCCTTCTTGAAAATCATAAAAAACAGATGGTTTTTCTGGATTTCCGTAGTTTAAACAGTCTGTTAATGCTATGGGCCTTGCACCTACTGCAACAACATTTCTGATGGATTCTGCAACAGCAGCTGCACCAGAGACATAGGGATCATATTCTCCGTATAAATTACTATCCATTGATACAGCAAGACCAACTAGAGAATCTGGGATAGGCGTTGTTACTACAGCGTCTGCTTCCCCAGGAAATATGATGGTATTTCCTTGAACTGCATTATCAAAAAACCGATATACATAGCGCTTAGATCTATTGTTTAAACACTCGATAAAGGATGTACATACATCTTTTAATGATTGATCATGATCAATCTCAGTTTTGTCCGATGCATCTTTTTTTATTTCTCTGGGCTCTGCAATTCTATTGGCTTTAACTTCAGTTGTAATTGATTCAACAGGCAAATGACAAATTTCTTCATTTTTGTATGTCATAATAAACAAATTATCTTGTGTAATTTCACCAATTACTGCCGCACCTCCGTTAGGATACAATGTTGGTATATCAAATGTCTTGTTAAAAATATCTAGAGCTTCTTGGGTAAAATGTCGTGGAACGGCAAGACAAAACCTTTCTTGAGTTTCTGAACACGCAATAATTTCAGGAGCTAGATTTGGAATTGCAATGTTAACTTGATCTAGATTTACTTTAATTCCAAAACCACCTCCAACAGCAATCTCGGATGTGGCACATGAAATTCCTCCTGCACCTAAATCTTTAAATCCAATTTCAATCCCTTTATTTTTTACTGTATCTAAAAGTACTTTAATAGCTTCAACTAAAACTCGTTTAAGAAAAGGGTCATGCACTTGAACAGCACCTAAATTAGTCATTTGATCGTCATCATCTAGTGTCGCTGAAGAAAATGAGGCACCACCAAACCCAGTTGCATCGGTGGGCTTACCAATTAAAATAACATCATATGGTTCATTTTTCGCATTTTGAGGGACATAAGAGTGAACGATTTGATCTTCTGTTAATAGTCCAACAGCAGCAACATTGACCAAACAGTTATCATTGTAGGATTGATGATATAGCGTTTCTCCGCCCAATACTGGAACACCTAAAGGATTGCCATAATCTGAAATACCTAACACAACTTTTTCCGCAATTTCATCCACAATTGATTCATCAGATTGAGGAATCCCAAAATGTAAAGAATTTAAAACCCCAATCACGTCAGCTCCCATACAATATACATCTCGAACGCAACCGCCCACCCCTGTTGCGGCACCTTCAATAGGTAAAATCTGAGATGGATGGTTGTGCGATTCATGAGAAATTGCAATACAGTATTTTTTATTGTTTTGTGTTGTAAAGTGAATAATTCCAGAATCTTCGCCAATTCCTAGGGCAACTTCTGAACCTGACGTAGGAAGTTGCTTTAATGTTGATTTTGAACTTTTATAAGAACAGTGTTCCGACCACATTGTATCGAATATGTAATATTCAACCGTAGAGGGCTCTCTGCCTAATATATGCTTAATTTCTTCAATATCTTTGTTGGATAATCCCATGGACTATATTTTACGACAAATGCTTAAAAAAACCAAAGTATCTTTTATTCTGTTTTTTATGTAATTTTTTATATTATTTTTCGATAATTTAATAAAAATAAAAAATTATGACTTTAACTACTGGACTTCAATATTATGTATCTTATAAACGAAAAAATACCTACTCCTCTCTAACTCCTACACAGCGTCTCTTATTAGGGAAAAATGAGTTAGAATATCTTATAAAATTTGTCAAGGCAAACGATATACATTCATTTCGTTTTTTAATGAAACATGCTAAAGCGATTAACTTACAAGATCCACGTATCAATACTTTATTAGAAGTAATTCCTGAATCAATGCAAGAACTTCGTATGGCGCTAATCAACAAACAAGATAGTCATGGCAACACAATGTTGCATTTTGCTGTCTTGAATCGAGACTTAGCTCTTGTAAAGCGTCTAGACCAGTTTGGAGCAGATGTATGTCTGACAAATAATTTAGGCTATACAGCTTTTGATTATGCTGTTCAACAACAAAATGTAGATTTATTTCAACATTTAATGATATATCAACGCAAAATAAATTTTCATGATACTAACATTAGAGATATATTTGTTAAACTATCCTGTAAGGGTAGCAAAGATGCAATTGAATTCCTCATTGATAAAAGGGAATCTCTGAAAAGTTTTAAAGATTTAGAATGTCATAAAAATATTTTACAGTCTTGTTTTTTAAATGCAGCAATATTTGGACATCCAGAGATATGCATGCTTCTTATTGAGCTCGATAACTTGAATGAAAAACTAATAAACAGTGTAAATAACGGCGGTCAATCTGCTTTGCATTTAGCTGCTATATATGGCGAATTTGAAATTTGCAAATTGATTTTGAATTCTTTTAATAAGGACTTTAACCCACTACTTAATCATAAAGACTATGATGGAAAAACAGCAGTAGATTATGCACTAGATGAAAAAAACCTAAAAATCTTTAATCTTTTAGTCCAATACGGTGCTCACTTTAACAGGCATGACAAGAGATTATCTAATTTAATAGATGGTGCACTAGATGACAAAAATCTAGATCTTTTTAATTTTTTAGTTCAATATGATGTTCACTTTAATAAGTATGATAAAAGACTGTCTGACTTACTTGTTGTTGCTGTAGACAATTCTGACTTGGAAAGTTCAAAATATTTAACTAATGTTTTAAAAGAATTTCTAGACTTACAGCTACAGAACATAGATGCGCAATATGTGCAAAATAATTTAAAATCAGCCTTTCACAAAGTTTGTATAAATGGATTCGATGATTTAGCACTTTATTTTCTCAATGACACTTTGATCAAAGATATTATTATTGATGCAATTAATACACTGGGGCAATCAGGTCTTCACCTGGCAACTATTTACAAAAAAATAAATATAGTCAAACTGCTTATTTACCTCGATACATCATTAAATCCTCAAGACAATACATTATTAAATCTTCAAGACAATGAAGGAAATACAGCTCTTCATGTTGCAGCTCTTCGTGGAAATATAATTATTTATAATTTACTTGAGTTTTTTGGAGCAGATAAAACAATTGAAAATAATAATAATGAAACACCAGCTGAGCTAATGTGTCAGCATTGTAAAGATAATACTGCTAAAAGATTAGTACCATCTCGTGGAATGTAAATCGAATAATCATTTTAGTTAAACATTTTAAAAATACCGATAAGCTAAAATAGATAACATCCTTCTAAGATCTTGTTTCTAAAACATTTAATTTGTGTCTATTTGAAAATATAAACAATTTATGACAAAATATTTTTTTTAAAAAAAACAAATCGAGGAGACTTATGGTTAAAAAAATTAAGCACTTAGTCAATAGACTATCTGAATTTTCAGTCCCACTAATTTTGGGTGTAATTGTTGCTATTTTATTTTCAAATATGTATCCACATACATACCATGAAATAGTTCATCATAAATTTATTTCAGGGGCATATTGGTCTACTCTTCATTTTTTAGTTAATGATATTTTTATGGTATTTTTCTTTGGTATTGCAACTGTAGAAATTGTTGAATCTTTTCTTAAAGGAGGGGCACTAAACCCAATTAGAAAAGCGGTTAATCCTTTATTCGGAACTATCGGTGGTGTTATTGGACCTGTTGCAGTGTTTTTTATTTTGACGGCTTTATTTGGAATTACAGAATTAAACAAAGGCTGGGGAATTCCAACTGCAACAGATATTGCATTAGCTTGGCTTGCAGCTAAATTAATCTTTGGGGCGTCTCACCCAGCAATAAACTTTTTACTTCTACTTGCCATTGTTGATGATGCAATTGGATTAGGTATTATTGCAATATTTTATGGGGATCCTAACCATCCAGCAAACCCTGTTCAATTATTATTTGTACTAGCTGCAATGGCAATTGGATTTATTATGAACAAAAAAAATATCCAATCATGGCCACTTTATATTTTTGGACCAGGTTTACTTTCTTGGTACGGACTCTACTCTGCTCATTTACACCCTGCTTTAGCTTTGGTTTTTGTTGTTCCTTTTCTTCCTACAGGAAATAAATCTGAAGACTTATTTGTTGAAGAAAGTGATGAAGCCTACCAAAAAGAGAAAGAGGCACATCCTCATTCTCATCACAATCCATTAGTAAATTATTCTCATGCTACAAAGTTGTTTGTTGACTTTGGTTTATTTTTCTTTGCTTTTGCCAATGCAGGTGTTCAATTTTCAGCTGTTTCGTCAATCACATGGGTTATCTTTGCAGCTCTTATTATCGGAAAAACTATCGGTATTTTTGGTTTTTCTTTTATTGGCCAATTATGTGGATTTTCTCTTCCAGAAGGTATGGGATACAAAGAATTGTTAGTTACATCTATCATTGCTGGAATAGGATTAACTGTTGCTCTTTTTGTTGCTGGAGTGGCGTATACAGACGAACTTTCTTTTGTTCAAGGCCCTGCAAAAATGGGAGCTTTATTGAGTGGTTTTGGTTTTCTAATAGCGTATGTTATTGCTAAACTCACTAAAGTAAAACCTGTTAAGAAATAAACTGATATTGTTATGAAAGGTGTCCTATTTAGATAGGATACCTTTCATATATTGGTGTTCTTTTAGAAACCAAAAAGAAAAATTTTTAAATGAATTTATATTGCTATTTAATCCCTTATTTTTTAAAAACTGAT
Organism: Rickettsiales bacterium; assembly: GCA_038120575.1. Taxonomy (GTDB): domain Bacteria; phylum Margulisbacteria; class Marinamargulisbacteria. The sequence goes on along the minus strand of JAYOLY010000009.1, from coordinate 6,176 downwards.
ACCATCTACCCTCTTTTTTAAACAAAGGAAAGATAAATTTTGATATAGGATTTAACCCACAAAAAAGTTTTAATTTTGGATGTAATTGCACTAAAATTTTTGCAGACTCCCCTTTTTTAACATTTCTCTCTATTTCTTCTTCTTTGGTTACAACATGATAGTGATAATTTTTAGCGCTACTTAAATAAAAAAGTGGCACACCTTTTTGTTGTAAACGATAGCCAAGCTCAAGATCTTCCCATCCATAATTTAAAAAGGTTTCATTAAACCCATTGTTTTGAATAAATAATGATTTAGGAAACGAAATATTACCTGTTAAAAAATAGTACCACCCCAACTTTGATTTATCTTGAATTTTTCTTTGAATATAAGGTGTTAAATTTTTATTATTTGTAGGCCACTCTAATTGTGTCATATTAAGTGTTTGACCTTCAAAACATGTGTCTTCTTTACTTTTGATTTGAGCCTCAAAATGAGTTTTAATAAAATCTTTATGAGGAATCATATCTGCATCCGTAACAATGATATACCGGCCCCTTGCAAGCTCAACTCCCCTATTTCTAGCTGAGGCCTTACCCTTATTTTCTTGAATAAAATATCTAAAATTAAATGATGGAGTGTATGATTCGTAAAAATCTTTTGATCCATCAGTAGATGACGAATCGATTACAATGACCTCAAATAAATCTTGATTAATTGTTTGATGTTCATATTCAAACAATACTTTTTTTAAGGTATCAACTTGATTGAATGTTCCTAAAACTACAGAAATTTGAACTGACTCGTTACTCATTGATACAATAGTCCTTATAATTTTTAATAATTTTATCATGATAATTTTTTTCAAATAAGATATAGTCTTTTCAATTTTTCATCCCTATTTGATTAAGTTAATAAAAGTTTATATAATTTTTTTCATGGAAATTATTAAGAATAAAATTATATTTTTTACAATTGCCACACACCGCAACCATCATCTTGATCGATTAATTAATTCTGCAAAAAAACATAATATTAATTTAAATATTTTTGGTTATGGCGAAGAATATAAAGGAAATGGCAAAAAGCGAATATTAATGCATCGTTTTTTACAATCTTGCCCTCAAGATGCCATTTTTTTGTTTATAGATGCTTACGATGTCATTTTTTTAACTGGTGAAGATGAAATATATGATACGTATATCAAACACTACAATGATGAACTCGTATTTGGAGGAGAACAAAACCTTGGCATGTACTCATTTGATGATATTATTCAATTTTTTCGTTATCCTATCAAAAAAAGACAATTTAAATACTTAAATTCAGGTTCAATTATGGGCCCTGTCTACAAAGGAGTAAATTTATTCGAAGATGTTGGACTAGATTGTCATTTAAAAATGATGGATCAACCTGACTTAATCCGTCATTTTCAGAAAAACCCTAATGACTTAACAATAGACACTCAGCATTATCTTTTTGGTGTCAATGGTGGTCGAGCTGGATTAGAAACAAAAGATTATGATATTCAAAATAATCGTTTGTATTCGCTAAAGACTAAAACATGGCCTATTTTATTGCATGTTCCTGGCAAATATTTTATTGGACTAGATCGCCTTTCAAAGAAACTAGGATTCATGAAACACCTCCCATCATATTCTAAACAAGAGATTAACCGTTACAAAATTGCTACCATTGAACATACTTTATGTGATTTTTTACACATAGAAAACTACATTTTAAGACTAGTCAAAAATTGGAGTATTAATATTACTTTAGGGATAATTTTATATTATATTTTTTATCTCATTAGTATTTTTATTTTTTAATTCATTAGTTTTTAATGTTGATGTTTCAAGTTAAAAATAATCTCAAATTTGGGTAAATTCATAAAACGTGTCAATATATTGAAATCCACACTTTTCGTATAAGGATTTTGCATAAACATTAGACATTGTTACAGCTAGGCCTACTAAAGGATAGTTCATTTCTGTTAATTTATTTAAATAGTGATAAGACAATATTTTGCCAATACCTTGGCCATGGTAAGCAGGATCAATACAAATATCAAAAATCCATGGAACATGATCAAATCCCCAACATGCAACATCAACAATTAAGCAATATCCTACAGGCTTATTGTTTTGTAAAATCACAACACTTGCTAGTTCAATTACATCCCCATACCACCCAGTCCAAACACGTTGCTCTAATGCTGTTCTTTTATCCAGATCATTCATTTCATCATACATATGATAATCTTTACTTATTTGATGAGATTGAACACTCAATTGAGCTGCCCAATTAATATCCTGAGGGGTATACGGTCTAAATGTAAAATCTTTCTGATCTGTATCAAATACTTGGTCTTTATTTAACCACAACGACATTCTGTGTCTAATGTTAGCTATAAGATTTTTTTTATAAAGATTGTCTTTAATATCTGAATTATTTTGAAAACTCACTATTTCAATCATTCTATTTTGAAATGTTTTAATAAAGATGAGGAAATCGACCATATTACTGGCATATTTGCCATCTATTATAAAAATTGATGTATTACCATAGCTACTAGATGTCAGTTCGACCCAAGCAATCCCAACTGGTATGTTTTCATCTAACATGAGATAAGCTTCAATGTGATATTTATTTTCTGTAAATATTTTTTTTTTGTATATATCGATGATATTTGTTGTTCCACCCTGGAATTCCCATGTTTTTTGGATACAGTCGAACAAATAATCGGTAGCATTATTTGGAGAAGTAATATGTTCAAACTCACATGTATTTTTCATAAATTCAAAAAATATATGCCACATACTTTATTAAGTCAAACATACTTAATTGAATTTACTCTTATTAAATTAATTATTTATTAAAAATAACACCTATTCAAAACAACCAAGATTTTGTATGATTTATTTTTAGTAAAATGAAAGAAATAAACTTAGTTGGAAAAACGATTTCATGTTAGCCCGTCTAGTTCTTGACGACGGTCAAATTTTTGAGGGTAAAGTATTTTCAAAAGGAAAAGATTGCTTCGCAGAATTGATATTCAATACTGCCATGACAGGATATGAAGAAGTTTTAACTGATCCTTCATACAAAGGCCAAATGGTCTTAATGACATATCCTCTGATTGGAAATTATGGAATTAACAAACAAGATATGCAATCCAAAACGATCCATTTGGAAGCTCTTCTTGTAAAAGAATATATTGATTTCCCAAGCCACTACGCAAGTCAGTACTCATTAAAAGAATACTTAGAAAAACACGACGTATTGGGCATACAAGGAATTGACACACGATTAATCACCAGAACTCTTAGACATAGAGGTGCGATGAATGCATATCTCACAACATCAACAGAATCTGATGAAGAGCTTGTTAAAAAATGTAAAGCATTTAAAGGAATTGAAGATGAGAATCTTGTTTCAAAAGTAAGCACTAAATCAGAATATGAATGGAAGGTCCCAGAAAATCCGACATTCAACGTTGCTGTGATTGAC
>JAYOLY010000009.1:0-2677 GCA_038120575.1 Rickettsiales bacterium | reverse complement strand
GATTGACTGTGGATTAAAACAAGGAATTTTAAATCAACTTAACAATGTAGGTTGTAAATCGACTGTATTTCCGTATAACGTATCGTCTGACACAATTCTTAATGGAAATTTTGATGGCATAATGTTTTCTAACGGGCCTGGAAACCCTGAAAAGGTTACTGAAACATTAGAACTCTTAAAAAACGTATTAGGTAAACGTCCTATTTTTGGAATTTGTCTAGGTCATCAAATGTTATCGTTAGTTGCTGGATATAAATTAGAGAAACTCCCATTTGGTCACCATGGAGTAAATCACCCTATTAAAAATTTATTCACTAATAATGTTGAAATAACGTCCCAAAATCACATTTATTGTACGCAAAGTAATCAGGTTGTGGACTATTTTGATGTCTCACACACCAACCTTAATGACAATACAGTTGCTGGTATCAAATCTGATAAATTAATGGCCTTTTCAGTTCAATATCACCCTGAATCATCTCCAGGCCCCTATGATTCTCATTATTTATTTAAAGAATTTACATATTTAATGAAAAACAAAGCATTTAATATGTTATCTGATGATTATATAAAAAATAAAAAAGGTGTTTTTCATGCCGAAACGAAATGATTTAAGTAAAATTTTAATTATTGGGTCCGGTCCAATCGTCATTGGACAGGCATGTGAGTTTGACTATTCTGGAACTCAAGCTTGTAAGTCGTTAAAAGAAGAAGGCTATAATGTAGTCTTAGTAAATTCTAACCCTGCAACAATTATGACAGATCCTCAACTAGCAGATGCGACGTATGTTGAACCGTTAACTGTTGAAATCTTAGAAAAAATTATTATCAAAGAAAAACCTGATGCTGTACTACCTACTATTGGGGGTCAGACGGCCTTAAATTTAGCTCTTGAAGCATCGCAACAAGGTGTTTTTGAAAAATATAATGTTGAAATGTTAGGTGCTGATGAAGAGATTATTAAAAAAGCAGAAGATAGAAAGTTATTTAAAGAGGTTATAGAAAAAATTGGTTTAAGACTTCCAAAGTCTATCATTGTATACTCGCTGGAAGAAGGCTTAAATAGAGTTCATGAAATTGGATTCCCATGTGTTATTAGACCGGCATTTACTTTAGGTGGTACTGGTGGTGGAATTGTAAATAACAAAGAAGAATTTGAGATTATTGCCAAAGGTGGACTTGATAAAAGTTTAATTTCAGAAATTTTAATTGAAGAATCTATTTATGGATGGAAAGAATTTGAACTTGAAGTCATGAGAGATAGAAACGATAACGTTGTGATTATTTGTTCGATTGAAAACCTTGACCCTATGGGCGTACATACTGGAGATTCTATAACAGTAGCTCCTGCTCAAACACTTCCTGACAAGGACTATCAATTAATGAGAAATGCTGCAATTGATATTATGCGAGAAGTTGGTGTAGAAACAGGCGGATCAAATGTTCAATTTGCTATCAACCCTGCTAATGGAGATTTAGTCGTAATAGAAGTTAATCCACGTGTTTCGAGAAGTTCAGCACTTGCATCCAAAGCAACAGGATTTCCTATCGCAAAATTTGCAGCTAAGCTTGCTGTAGGCTATACATTAGATGAACTGTTAAATGATATTACTAAAAAGACACCAGCCTGTTTTGAACCTACAATTGACTATTGTGTTGTAAAAATACCGCGTTTTAATTTCAGAAAATTCCCTAAAAGTCCTCCACATCTTGGCACATCAATGAAATCTGTTGGTGAATCAATGGCTATTGGAAGAAATTTTAAAGAAGCACTTCAAAAAGGAATAAGATCTCTAGAAGTTAATCGATATGGAATTGGATATGGACCTAAAGATTTAACAACTGTAGATCAAGATGAATTAACAAAATTTATCAAAGCTCCAAATCCGTGGAGGCTATACTATGTTAAGCAAGGTTTTGAACAAGGGTTAAATCTAGATCAAATTCATGATTTATCAAAAATAGATAAGTGGTTCTTATTTCAAATTCAACAACTTGTACATCAAGCTAAATCAATCAAAGAGACAGCCGATTCTATTTTAGCTGCAAAAAGAAATGGATTTTCTGATGTACAATTATCTTATTTACTGAATAAAACAGAAGAAGATATTCGGACATTAAGACAAGAACTCAATGTTAATCCTACTTATGGATTAGTTGATACTTGTGCTGCAGAATTTGTAGCTGAAACACCCTACTTCTACTCTTCATACGAAACAGAGAGTGAAAACAATGTTGTAGATTCTAAAAAAGTGATGATACTAGGCGCTGGACCTAATAGAATTGGTCAAGGTATTGAATTTGATTATTGTTGCGTTCATGCATCACTCGCCTTAAGAGAAGAAAAGGTTCAAAGTATCATGGTTAATTCGAACCCTGAAACAGTTTCAACAGATTTTGATATATCAGATAAATTATATTTTGAACCGTTGACATTTGAAGATGTCATGAACATATACGACTCTGAACAACCTGAAGGAGTTATTGTTCAGTTTGGAGGGCAAACTCCGTTAAATTTATCTACTCAACTTGAACGTGCTGGGGTTAACATTTTAGGTACTTCATCTGAAAGTATTGCCAGAGCAGAAGATAGAGAAAAGTTTAAATTATTACTTAATAATCTAGGACTAAAACAACCTGAAAATGGAATTGCATATTCTATTGAAGATGCTATAGC
>JAYOLY010000008.1:35098-37658 GCA_038120575.1 Rickettsiales bacterium | reverse complement strand
ATTCTGTTTTAAGTGCGGCATCTAATCCAGAAAGTTCACCTGTAAGTGCGGCATCTAATCCAGAAAGTTCACCTGTAAGTGAGGCATCTAATCCAGAAAGTTCACCTGTAAAACCGCAACCGTCAGAAATTGACACATTGGTATCAGACTTATCTAAAGAATTTGAACAAGCCTTTTTAGTTGAAGCAGCCAAGATGAAATCCTATGTTGAGAAACACATAAGTAAATTAACTACACAGATAACGGACATAAATAATTTGAAAGTTAGAACTCATTAGAATCATGCAAAACAAAACAAAATATTACTCGACATTCACAATGATTTGAAATTTTGTAAGGCTGTGCTCGATTCGATTAATCATTTAACAAAAAACCAAAAATTAAATTTAAATTTTGATCCACAAACAACTAAAGCTATCCAATTAATTTCAAAACTTTCTTGTGCCGAATTCTTAAAAAAACTTCTCGAAAAACATTGTCCTACAATATCTGAATTTTTTAAAATATATAATAAAATTCAGCCTCTTACAAACATAAAACCTAACACCATCTCTTCAACAATTTAACTCTTTTTGTTAAACACGCAAAACTGATACATCAGGCCTTTTAAAGACCTTGCTATCTCTGTTTGTGATACTAACTCATAGTGATCTTTATAGTGAGGAAAATAGCAATCCACATCAAAGCGTTCATGAATTAAGGTGACATACAACGTCGTTGCAAGGCCCTGTTTGATCCAATCGTTGTATAATTGTGCGCCTCCAATACAAAATAACGATTCGGCGTCACCTTCTTGAACTTTTTTGTGGTACTGGGACAAGGCCTGATTGATTGAATTAACCCGCTCGACGTTGTCGTTTCCCAGCTTGTTTACATCGCGCGTTAGCACCATATTAATTCGATTTTTTAAAGGCTTAAATGCTGTCGGAATAGACTCCCACGTACGTCGCCCCATCAAGACTATATTTTGTTTTACTGGATCTGCCGTTGTTGATGTAAGGGTTTTGAAATACGCCATATCTTCTGGACAATGCCAAACAAGATCATTGTCTTTTCCTATGCCATTGTTTAAGTCATGGGCAACAATTAATGATACTGTCATGTTAGGGACAGTTTATCTTTAGTTCCCGACTTTCTCAAGAACAGTTGTGTTCTTTTTCAGATTAACAATGTGTTGTGTCCTAGTCTTACAGGAAACTAGAAAAAATAGTCTAAATCTAGTATATTAAGGATTGTAAAAAAATTTTCAGCTGTTTTAAAATAAATATCAATAAGGTTGTGGTTTTTTATTTTAAAACAGATCAGTCATAGGAGGTTAAACATGTCAGACGTTTTAACAAAAATCAATGCAGCTGTTGAAAAAGAATCAACATTTATACAAGATGTCATTAAAGAAATACAAACTGTTATTGTAGGTCAAACCTATGTTCTAGAACGACTCTTAATTGGCGTTCTAGCTGAAGGACATATTTTGCTTGAAGGAGTTCCTGGCCTAGCCAAGACATTAACAATTAAAACCCTAGATGATGTTGACTCATAAAGCTTTAATCTTATTCAGTTTACTCCCGATTTACTTCCTTCCGACATCATTGGAACAGTCATTTACAACCAAGCCAAGCAACAATTTTCGCCTAAACTTGGTCCGATTTTTTCCAATTTCATTCTCGCTGATGAAATCAATCGTGCCCCAGCAAAAGTTCAAAGTGCCTTGCTGGAAGCCATGCAAGAAAAACAAGTCACAATTGGAGATAAGTCGTTTCCTCTTGAAGAACCGTTTTTGGTCTTAGCCACTCAAAACCCGATTGAGCAAGAAGGGACATACCCCCTTCCTGAAGCTCAGGTTGATCGATTCATGCTTAAAGTAACAGTGACATATCCAAGCAAAAATGAAGAAAGTTTAATTATTGATAGAATGGCAAAAGGCGCCGTACCTGCTCCTAAAAAAATCATTTCTGCAAAAGATATTCAACAAGCAAGATCTATTATTCAAAACATTTATTTTGACGAAAAAGTGAAAGATTATATTTTAAATATTGTCTGTGCAACTCGATCGCCTCAAGACTATGGTTTGAAAAATCTTGATGCCCTCATCACTGTTGGGGCCTCACCTCGTGCATCCATTGCATTAATAAAATCGGCAAAAGCCCATGCATTTTTACGTGGTCGTGGCTATGTTACCCCAGAAGATGTTAAAGCCATAGGAAAAGATGTATTGCGTCATAGAATTACACCATCCTTTGAAGCGGAAGCTGAAAATATTACATCAGAAGATTTAGTTGATCAATTATTTGCGGAAATTGAAGTTCCATAAGTAGGTATGATTCCAAAATCGCTTCTTAAAAAAATTCGGGCTTTAGAAATAAGTACGAGACAAATCGTCAACACGTCGATTTCTGGAAGCTATCATTCTGTTTTTAAGGGACAAGGTCTGAATTTTGCCGATTTAAGGGAATATAGTATCGGTGATGATATTCGAAATATTCATTGGTCTGTCAGTGCAAAAATGAACACCCCATATATCAAACTCTATGAAGAAGAACGAGAATTAACGGTATTTATT
>JAYOLY010000008.1:3423-35088 GCA_038120575.1 Rickettsiales bacterium | reverse complement strand
CTAGATAGGCACAAAGAATATAATATCTATGTATTTATTATGGTTGATTTAAGTGGATCTGGCGAATTTGGATCTAAATCAAAAACAAAAGTTGAAATTGCTGCAGAAATTGCTGCTATTCTTGGATTTTCTGCTATCAAAAACAATGATAAAGTGGGTCTCATTTTATTTAGTGATCATGTAGAACTCTTTATTCCTGCAAAAAAAGGAAAAAAACATATTTTACGACTTCTTCGAGACATTATTTATTTTCAACCTAATCATAAACGGACTAATATTGGTGTATCTTTAACCTATTTATTAAATATGGTTTCAAAAAAATCGATTGTATTTTTATTATCAGATTTTCAAGATGAAACCTTTGAAGAACAACTAAAAATGGCTGTAAAAAAACATGATGTTGTCCCCATTATCATTGAAGATCCGGTGGAATTACAGTTGCCTAAAGCTGGTCTTGTGGCTTTAGAAGATCAAGAAACCGGCGAGCTTATTTTTATCAACTCGTCTTCGAAAAATCTTCAAAAGGCCTATAAAAATATTAAATACTCAGAGAAAACAAAACTAGAACGACTTTTCAAGAAAATCAACGTAGACTGGGTCCGACTTACTACAACAGAAGACTATCTTCGTCCTTTATCGGTATTTTTTCAAAAGCGATTAAAACGATTCAGATGAAAACCATTTTTCTAATCTTATCTTTAATTTGTTTCTCTTTGTCTTTACAGGCTAGTATCGACCATGATTTTATTGTGTCCCCTAACATGCTTCGAGTGGGAGAATTAGGCCAATTTTCGATTGGATTGTCATTTCCTGATACATATCAACTTATTACGGCACCAACTCAAGACGATTTTTCTAAGTCCACGGCAATTGATTATGTTGACGAAAAAATCATTAAAAATCAGCGTGATGCTACCCGGCAAGTATCCCTACACTATTTGTTTATGGCACTCGAACTTGGAGAGCAACTGATTCCCACTCAAACCATCGTTTTAAATGATACTGATACAGAAAAATATCATAAAATAGTCATCCCGCCCCAACCGATTACTATTACGTCTAATTTCAAAGCTGGTGAAGAAAAGGCTATTGCTATCAAATCCAATATCTACTCTGAAAAATTGAATTGGAAAAAATATGTTTTTGGGCTGTTGATTGGTTTAATTCTTCTAGGCATACTATTGTTTCTGGCCTATCGATACCTTGCTCATCGTCAACAACAACAACCTAGTCTGCCTCCTATTCCAGTTGATCCTCGTTCTGCGTTTGACATTGCGCGTGATGATATTGATGCCCTTTATGAAAAAAATCTGTATGACAACAACCTAACCAAAGACCATTACATTGCCCTGTCTGATATTATTAAATCATTTTTAGGCCGACTTTATGATCAGCATATGGTGGAAATGACGTCAGAAGAAATTTATGTCATATGTAAAAACAAATTGAATCAAAACCTATTTCTGAAACTAAAAAACTTGTTATCGTTTGGGGATTTTATAAAATTTGCAAAGCAAATTCCCTCGATTGAAGAACATGCAGATCAAAAAGAAAAAGCACTTCAGTTTATTCGCCAAACATGGGAAATTGAACAAAAACCAGGTGATGACGATTTAGAGGTGCCAACACTATGAGATTCGCAAGTCCTTTATGGCTTTTAGCTTTAATTCTGATTGCTGTGTATTGGTTTTTTCAATTAAAAAAAACAACGATTCCCACGATCAAATTTTCTAATGTAAGTTTGCTAAAACAATTACAAAATAAACGTAGTAAATATCTAGCGAGACTGGCCAAATATATTCGAATTATCCTATTAATTTTAATTGTACTTGTTCTTGCTCGTCCTCAACTTGTAGAGCATCAAAAAGACGTTAAGTCCGAAGGAATCGATATTATGTTTGTTATGGACACATCTCAAAGTATGGCGGCCGAAGATTTAGCTCCTGATCGCTTAACTGTTGCAAAAAAAACAGCTCAAGATTTTATTGCAAAGCGATATACAGATCAAATTGGGCTCGTTGTGTTTGGTGCTGAAGCCTTTACACAATGTCCTCTTACAGTGGATTATAAAATTTTATTAACTCTGCTTAACCATGTGGACTTATCCATGGTGGGAGATGGCACAGCTATTGGAACCGCTATTATTACCGCGTTAAATCGATTAAAAGACAGCACAGCAACATCAAGAGTGATGATTTTATTAACCGATGGTGAAAATAATTTTGGAGATGTTACGCCACAAAAAGCGGCCGAACTAGCGCGCGATCTTGGTATAAAAATTTACACAATTGGTATTGGTCAAGAAGGGGGGGCTCCAATTCCTTATATGCACCCGATCTATGGCAAAATGTATTCAGACTTCAATACATACTTAGATGAAGATACATTAAAATATATTTCAAAAACAACTAAAGGGTTCTATTTTCGAGCAAGAGATGCACAAGAGCTAAGTGGCATTTATGACAAAATTAATCAGCTTGAAAAATCGGAAATTATCACGACAAATTTTACTGAATATGACGACCTTTTTATTTATGGTCTTTATTTAATTTTAGCTTTATTTTTAATTGAAATATTGGTCTATAATGTTTTTTTGGTGGTTAGCCCATGATTTTTAAATTACAACAAAATATTTTTTGGATTGTTGTGTTTCTTCCTATTTTTGCCATTATGTTTATTGGCTTTAAGCGTCGAAAAAAATACCTTTCTCGATTTATCGAGCCTGATTTATGGTTTAAAATGATTCCCAATTTATCTTACTCAAGACGTTTTTGGAAACGATTTTTGAGTATTTTAGCGATTATTTTTCTCATTATTGCCTTAATGAGACCTCAATATGGATTAATATTTAAAAAGGTTCAACGAAAAGGAAATGATATTTATATTGCCATAGACACGTCAAAAAGCATGTTGGTAAAAGATATAAAGCCATCTCGATTTGAGCATGCAAAACGAGAAATTTATAATTTGATTGAAGAATTAAAAGGCGATCGTATCGGCATTATTGCATTTGCTGGTGATGCCTATGTTCAGTGTCCTTTGACGCTTGATTATGGGGCATTGAAATTATTTTTAAATCATTTAAACGTAGGCTCAGCTCCTGTTGCAGGGACAGATATAGCCACCGCCATTAAAACCGCTCGAACATCGTTTGAAGATACGTCTGATGCAAGTCATAAAATTCTTATCATTATTTCGGATGGAGAAGGGTTTGAAAACGACCCTATTAAATCGGCTGAAGTTGCAAAAGATAATGGCATATCAATTTACACTATTGGCATTGGAACTAGTGCTGGGGAACCCATTCCTCTATATGATGACGAAGGCGCTTTTCAAGGGTATAAAAAAGACAAAAAAAATAATGTCGTATTGTCCAAACTTGATAGCCAAACCTTGCAACAAATTTCGTTGACGACAGATGGCAACTATTATTCATCTGATATTGGTCAATTTGTAATGGATCAAATGTATCGAGATATTTCTTTGAAAGAAACCCAATTGCTTGAAGAAGAACTTTTACAAACACACGAAGATCGTTATCAATGGTTTTTAGCACTAACATTTATTTTGCTATTTATAGAAACATTTATTGGTGATATTCAAAGGAGGAACCTGCCATGGCAAGGCCGTATTTCTGGCTAGTTTTTTCTTTTATCTGCTGCTGTTTAGTCGGTTCAATTTCTGCAGAAACCACTGTAGATCTAAAAGAATATTTATTAAACAAGTCGTTTGTTTCTGCTATAAAAAAACAAGACTTTGATACGGCTATAAGCAAAGCAAAAGACCTGATTGAGTTCGATCCAAGTAATCAAAAATATTATTATAATTTAGCTCAAGCTTATATGTTTAAAGAAGATTTTGAAAATGCAGCTAAAACATATCAAAAAGCGCAAGGATCACCTTATATCAACTTAGAAAATGATGCAAACTTAGGTCTTGGAACAGCTCAGTTAGCCCTCAACAAACTGGATGCTGCCATTGATATGTACAAAGAAATACTTAAAAAAAATCCCTATAACGAAGCAGCTCGCCGAAATTTAGAGCTGGCTCTAGATTTAAAAAATATGCCTCCCCCACAGCAAGATCAGCAAGAAAATCAATCAGAGTCTTCTCAAGATCAACAACAAAACGATCAAAATAAAGACAATAATCCATCTCAACAAGATGGCAACAATGAGTCAGAGAATCAAGATGATACATCTAATTCGGATGACAATGCTTCTGAAAACGATGGTGATCAAGACAATCAAGCACAGAACGCTTCAGACGACTCCACTGAAGATGGATCTGATCAGCAAGCCAATGCCTCCCCCAGCGAGGAAAAATTAGATCAACAAAAAGCGCTTGAATTGTTACAATTATTAGCGCCCGATGAAGATGACGTAAGAAAAAAATATATGCAAAAATCTGCTGAAAAGGTAACAAATGAAAATGATTGGTAAACTAAAAACGAAACGACTATTTTTATTTGTGTGGTTATGGGTTATGTCATTTATGGCAGTTGCCGAGGTGTCTGTTACGTCAGAAATTAGCACAACGTCCCTAGCACTTAATCAAAGTCTTACATACAAACTTATTATTAGAGGGGCTTCAAACGCTGGAAATATTGATCAACGTATTTTTAAAGACTTTATTGTTGTTAGTCAATCAACCTCACAAAATTACAGTTTTATTAATGGTGCCTTTGAATCCTCTATTACTAAATTTTTTACACTTAAACCTAGAAAAATAGGAACGCTCTCTATTCCGGAAGCAACGGTTGTGTTAGACAACCAATCCTACACTGGCCAATCGTTTACCATTCAAGTGACAGAGGCTGTAGCTCAGACGCAACAACCAGCACAGCAACCGTCAAGTCCTGCCGCACAAATGATGTCTCAAATGAATTCTGCCTCCCAATTTAGACGGCCTTCAACACAACGAAATTCCGATATGATGTTATTGGCCGAGTCGTCAAAATCAGAGGCTTATGTAGGAGAAGAAATCATTTATAGGTTGTTTTTATTACGTCAAATTTCTATTTTAGCTGATATCTCGTATTCTTTACCGGAATTTAAGAATATCATGACAGAACAACTTGAGCGTAATCCTAATACGTTTCGTAAAGACATCAATGGTCAACGCTATTACATTCAAGAAATTGACAAACGGTCATTATTTTCTTACGAAAGTGGAGCCATTACCATTCCGCCTTCTGAAGCACGGATGCAGGTAAGTGTATTTTACGAACCTCAAACATTAAAGTCTAACGACATCACACTCAACATTCTTCCACTTCCTAAAGACAATGTGCCTAATTCATTTACTGGCTTAGTTGGGGATTTTCAACTAGAAGCGAAACCGCTCGATCCGTTATTTATTCAAAATAAACCCACTGCTATTCGATTTGTTGTTAAGGGGTCAGGAAATTTAAAAAAACTAACATCACTGTCTTTTGCTGAAACAGATTCATTTAAAATCTATCAATCCTCAACTGACGATTATATTGAAACAAAAGATAGCATTTCTGGAGAACGTCATTTTGAATATATTGTTGTTCCACGCCAAGAAGGAGTTCATAACCTTCCTATGTTCACGCTATCGTACTTTTCTCCAACAGAAAAACAATATAAAACGATTCAAACCAACCCAATCGCAGTAGACGTTGTTTCGGCAGCTCAAAACGGAGCTCCTGTTGATGTTAATGAAACGACAATCGAACGCTTAACTGAAGATTTGGGTTATTTAAAACCTATTGGAGAATCAAAATCGGTTAAGAAAACTGTTCAAACACTTATTTATTCTCTTTTATTGATTATTAATAGTTTATTTCTGCTTGTTAATGGTTGGTTTTATTTAACCAAACAATCTTGGTTTAATCAATTTGTAACGTTATTTACAATGAAAAGTCATGAAAAAGCACTTAAACACCTGTCAGCGCTTGACACTCAGTCGATACCAGCAAAAAAAATAGGCTCTCATATTCAACAAATTTTACTCGATTTTTTGTCAGAAAAACTAGCCATTCAAGCTCATGGCCTTGTCTATTCTGATCTAGCTGTACAGCTAAAAAAACATCACCATTCAGACTCAACCATTCAACAACTAACATCCATTTTAGAGGCTTGCTCCTTTATGGCCTATTCGCCTGAAAATCAACAAGATACGGTTCAACAAGATTTAATACAAAAAGCTAAATCCATCATTAAGGAGCTTAAATAATTATGAAACCAGTTTTATATAAATGCGTTCTTGTTGTTGTCATGCTATGGTCGTCATTGCTGTTTGGTTCAGGCTTAAATAGCGCTGAGTTATTTTATCAAAATAATCAATTTCAAGACGCTCTAGATGTCTATCAGACCTATTTAAACGAACAACCTGAATCGTTTAATATTTTATATAATATTGGAAATTGCTACTTTAAACTTAATCAATTTGGATATGCTATTGCCTACTATAAAAAAGCATTACAACTTGATCCGTCCAACGATGATGCACTTAATAATTTAAACTTATCCCGGCGTTCATTGCTTGTATCTCCAGCAACAGAAAACGGATTGTCAACAAATGTGTTTAACTGGCTTGATTCGATATCATTAACTGCTGTTTATAGTGTTGTGATGATTGTTTTGCTCGTGTTTAATGGAGCTGTTTTCTATACGCTTAAGATAAGAAAAACTGAACTTGTCGTAAATATTATCTATACGACGCTTGTTCTCTTAATTGTTTCAGGAGGTTTTTTAACTTATAAATTTAAGTTATCTACTCAACAAGAAGCCGTGATTATCAGCAAAAAAATATCTGTCCATGAAGGACCTTCTACCAATTTACCTCAACTGTTTTTTCTCCATGAAGGTCATGAACTTATTATCAAAAAAGAAGTTCAACAATGGTCAGAAATAGAACTTGATAATGGATTTCAAGGTTGGGTTGAACGGACACACCTAATTAAAATTTAATTTCATTTTAATTGATTTATCATAAACTCTCTCCGGTTGTATTGATGCTCTAAAAGATCTCATAATAGTTCCCCTTTTTTATAAAATATTTATTTATAATATCTATAAAAAAAATAATGTCAACTTAAAACAAAAAATTTAGTTTAATTTTTTATTTTTTCATTAATGATTATTCTAAATAATTTATCATTTATAGCTATTTTTTAAAAAGAAACTATACTTTTTTATTATCTCTCCATTTTTTTCAAGCTATGAATAGAAATAGACTCTACTTCCTGTTCAAAAGAAAGGGCTATGATATAGCCAGTGTCCAAATAGTTTAATTGAAGGGCCCAATGAGACACTCTGTTCCATCGTTTATTTTGAGGAACAGCTACTGTTAGTGTATTTTTTTTAGGAACAACATCATAACACGCTAAGCTTAACTGCATCCCCAATCCAATAGCTTTTGAAATGGCTTCTTTTCCACACCAAATTTTAAAAAATTCGATGGCCATTGCCTTCTCGTTAAACGTTGCCAACCACTGTTGTTCTGCTTCAGAAAAAAATCGATTAGAAATATGTTTTGCAGCAAAATCATCTCTAATTTTTTCGATATCTACACCGACATGTTCTTGTTGAGATATCAGCAACACAGCCATGCCATCTGTATGCGACACATTGAAATGATATAGCGACTGTTTTACAAACAATTTTCCCCATTGAGTCTGGCTAAATTGTATTGATGTTGGTGTCTGCTTTAATAGTTTTCCAAGACAATACCTTAAACACGCACGAGTCAATGTAAACTGAACTTTGGGAGGTTCCACAATATATCGATCGGCACGACGCTTCTCGTCTTCAGATAAAAGGGCATATGCTTCTGGCAGTGTGTCTTTAAAACGAGTCAAATCTATACTAAAACAGAGATGAGGACTAGATTGGTTTTGGAAAATCTCTATTACGCCATCAATACTTGACGATAATGTCATGAAACAACTTAAATGGTAGGAACAAGTTTTAAAATAATGTCTCGAACAGTGTCTGGCTTGGCTCGCCCTTTGGTTTCTTTCATCACTTGGCCCATTAAAAAATTAGCGGATTGTGTTTTTCCAGCTTTAATTTTTTCAACGACATCCATATTTGCTTTTAAGATCGCTATCACCACATTTTCAAGTTCAGATTCATCAGAAATCTGCGCCCCACCTAATTGAGACACAATGTCAGCTGCAGATTGATCTGTGGTAAGCAACTTTTCTAATACCTGCTTTGCCATTTTTCCTGATACGGTTCCTGTTTCTATCAAGTCCATTAATTCTGCAAATCGTTTAGACGATAGTGTGGCTGAATCAAAATCTGATTGTCTATCTTTAAGCGCTGCATTTAAATCGCCCACAACCCACTTTGCAACATTTTTGGCCTGGGCTTTAGAACATTCTTGAACAACTACATTAAAAAAATGGTCCATAGCTACATCTTGAATAAAGACTTTAATGTCATGCTCGGTTAGGTGATATTGAGTTTGATATCTTTCTTTTTTAGCCTCAGGAAGTTCTGGTAGTTGCGCTTTAAATTCAGCCAATTGCTTATCAGAAATACTTAAAGGTGGCAAATCGGGTTCTGGAAAATAACGATAATCGTGAGCATCTTCTTTTCCTCTTAACGATGTTGTTTCTTGCAAATTATCATCAAAATTACGTGTTTCTTGAACAATCTCTCCCCCACTAATTAAAATTTGTTTTTGTCGTTTAACTTCAACATTTATTGCTCGTTCTATACTTCTGAATGAATTTAAATTCTTAATTTCAGTTCGTGTTCCAAATTCTTTTTGACCTAGAGGGCGGAGCGATACATTCGCATCTGCGCGAAGAGACCCTTCTTCCATATTTCCATCACATACACCAATATGTTGTAGAATGGTTTTTAGTGTCTCGACATAAATTCTTGCTTCAGTCGCAGATCTAATATCGGGTTCAGACACAATTTCAATCAAAGGCGTCCCTGCACGATTCAAATCAACTAAACTGTGCGTTGCCCCTTCGATTGAATCGGCTCCTTGATGATTTAATTTTCCTGCGTCTTCTTCCATATGAATTCGAGTAATACCAACTCGTTTTTCTGTTCCATCTAAGGTTAAGTCGAGATGCCCGTGCTCGCATATGGGCTTATCAAATTGAGAAATTTGATACCCTTTTGGCAAATCGGGATAAAAATAATTTTTTCGAGAAAACACCGATGTTTGCCGAATATCACACTGTAATGCAAGCCCCGCCAATACAGCTAATTTGATAGATTCTTTATTTAATACAGGTAATGCGCCCGGCAATCCTAACGACACAGGATCGACATTTGAGTTTGGGGTTTCACCAAATTTTGTTGACGACCCTCCAAACAATTTTGTTTTTGTTTTTAATTGAGCATGAACCTCGATTCCTATTACAATTTCAAATTCTGTGTTTTCTGTGTAAATCGTCATACATATATTTTACAGGTACAATTCAATTTCTTAAAGAGATTGTGATTGTTGATGCAATTATTCGGTTTTCACAGGTGAATGAATTTTCCTGCAAATTTTTTTGATCTCCTCAACAACCTTTATTACATCAATATGTTCTACACTATTGTATGTGTCTGTAATATCTACTTGAAGCTTCTTTAGTTTCTCTTCTATGTCAGGCCCGCCATTTTGTATCCTCTCTTCAATAACTAAACGTATCATCTCAAGTAAATTAGATTCTGGGGTAATAGCTAGCTTTCTAAGGGAACCTAACTTAGCTCTACTAGCTTCATCTGTTTTTTTATCATCTTCACCGTCTTTATTAGGTGCTCTTGAAAGTACCGGCGCGCCAATCTATGAAGGGGATAAACTCCTTGGGCTGAGATCACCACTTCTCCCTTTTGATCCTTCTGCGCCTGAAAGTGCCGATGCGACTCTCTGTGAAGGGGATAAACTCCTTGGGCTGAGATCACCACTTCTCCTTTTTGATCCTGATGGTCCGGAAGGACATTGTTGAATTGGAGATAAACTCATAACTTAAACTCCTTTTTTTATGTGATATTTAACCAGTAAACCATACCTTTCTTACAAAAGTCTATTAATTTAAATGACATTTATTTAATTTTTAGAATATTTATTTAAACTGCTCAAATGTATAGGCAGCTCTAAACAACGTTGCTTCATCAAGCACGTTACTAACTAATTGCATCCCAATGGGCAGCCCATTACTTTCTCCGCAAGGAATTGATATTGCTGGTAATCCCGCCATATTGGCTGGAATGGTTGCAATATCGTTTAGATACATTTTCAATGGATCAGAAACAGCCCCCACTTTAAACGCTGTTGTAGGTGTTGTAGGAGACAAAACCACATCGTAGTTAGAAAAGACGGTTTTAAAATCGTTTTTTATCACTGTTCGAGCTTTTTGTGCTTTTAAATAATAGGCATCATAATAGCCTGAACTTAAGGCAAAGGTACCTAAAATAATTCGTCTTTTGACTTCTTCACCAAAGGCATCACCACGTGATTTTGTGATCATTTCTTTTAATGTTTCTGCTTCCTGATTGCGATAGGTATAACGCACCCCATCAAAACGTGCCAGATTTGCAGATGCTTCTGCAGGAGCAATAATATAATAGCTTGCAAGAGCGGCATTAAATGACGACATTGAAATGACATCATAGGTTGCCCCTGCTTTGACATATTTATCGAGGGCAACTTGAATAGCTTGTTTGACATCTGCATCTATTCCTTCTCCAAATAATTCTTGTGGTACGGCAATTTTTAGACCTTTTACGTCGGCAATGCATGATGTAGTAAAATCTGGAACATCAACTTGTAGTGACGTTGCATCGTTTGGATCGTGTCCACAAAGAAGTGTCAACAATTGAGCGGCATCTTTTACTGTGTTTGCAAAAGGACCAATTTGATCTAAGGACGACGCAAAGGCAACAAGACCATAGCGAGACACCCGTCCATATGTCGGTTTCATTCCAACGACACCACAAAATGCTGCAGGCTGACGAATTGACCCTCCCGTGTCTGATCCCAACGATAACGGAACTTGATTTGCAGCAACGGTTGCTGCCGATCCGCCCGATGATCCTCCAGGAACATAGTCTGTGTTACGAGGATTTCGTGTTACAAAAAAAGCAGAATTTTCTGTTGAAGATCCCATTGCAAATTCATCTAAATTGAGTTTTCCAATTGGAATTAAATCTGCATCAAGCAGTTTTTGGACAGCTGTTGCTGTGTAAGGGGCAACAAAATGTTCAAGCATTTTTGACGAACAGGTTGTTTTAGTATCACGAATACAAATATTGTCTTTGATTCCAATAGGAAGACCAGCTAATGGTGAAGAAATGATGCCTTGATCAAGCTTTTTATCAATTTTTTCTGCTTGTTCAAGCGCTTGTTCTTTTTGAATCGAGATATAAGCTTTAATTTTAGTATCTGTTGAGTCAATATGATCAAGCGATTGTTGCACAAGTTCAACGGCTTTCAATTCTCTGTTGTGACATTTTTTTGCTAATTCAAGCGCTGTTAATGTCTTGCTCATCGTTTTAAAATTTTAGGAACATTAAAGCTATCATCTTGCCACTTAGGGGCATTTTCTTCGAGTTTAAAATCGTCATATGTTGAGACAGTATCTGGCCGTAAATACTGCTCTTGATCGATTGCATGAGAAGACGGTTCGATATCTGCAAGATCTAGTTTTTCTAGCTCGTCCATCTGAGTTAAGATAGATTGAAGTTGCGAGATATACATCGCTTCTTTTTCTGGCTTTATAGTGATATGAGCAAGTTGAATTACCCTATCCAATTCTTTTTTTGATAAACTCATCAAAAGTAGTATATCAAACCCATCTTTTGACGCAAAGACTTATTGATTGTGGTCTTATACATTCAAAACTTCAGAGGTATAACGTTAAGAGGAAATTGATTTTGACAGAAAATTTTATCTTAGCATATCTAAGATCTTAGCAGCATTATGTATTTCTTGATCAACTTGCGTATCAAATTTAAGTAAATGGGTGCTTATGAAACTTTCATTTTTACCATACAAAATATGTGAGAAGACATTATCTTTTAAAATTTGCTTTAAATTCTGTATGACATCACTTTGATATACAAAATCATCTTTCTTTTGAAAGTTTTCAATCAATGTTTCTAATCCATCTTCAAACATCAAAAGTAATACAACTCCAGCTGTATACTTGCTTGTAACAAATTCCCCATTTAATTTAGGAACATCTATGTTTGCTATAATTGACTTTAAATTTCCTTCTTTACTTAAATCGTAAAAAAAATAAAAAAATTTCATATATTTTAAATCGGTGGTTTCTAATTATTTATTTTTGGAGTATGAATAGTTGTTTCATATACATTTTTTAATGCTTAAAATTTTAAATTTAGCAAATAATTTGGTCAATGAAAACCAATTTATGTAAACATGATGTAGCCTAAATACTTTTTTTAAAAATTAACTACGGAGTCCCACGATACTATTCCATATGGCTTTTTTTCTTACATGCTAGCCGTATCTGTCTCTTTATTCTTGTCTAAACTATGTGGAATATTTCTATCCTTATTACCTTTCAATTGTTTAGAAAACACGTCGTTCGCCTTGTTTTAGGGGTGTTTTTTTACTCGTAATAGTGTATTTATGTAGTAAATACTACACGTTATTTACCTAAATAAAGCAATTTAGACTTCTAGTAAATGAATAGTTTGGCGCCGCCTTGTTCCAACTGAAATTAATTTAATTTTTACTCCTGTTTGAGCAGAAACAAATTCACAATATTTTTTTGCGTTTTCAGGAAGCTGTTTATAAGATGTCATTTGTGAAATATCGTCATCCCAACCTGGCAATTCCTCATAAATAGGTTCACATTCTGAATAAACATCAAGATCGAGTGGATATTCATCCAAAATCTCTCCAGATTTTGTTTTGTAGGCTGTACAAACCTTAAGCGATTTTAGTCCATCTAATACGTCTAATTTCGTAAAGCAAATCTCTGTAATGCCATTTACTCGGATGGCATACTTTAAAATGACTAAATCAAGCCAACCACATCGACGAGGACGTCCAGTTGTAGTTCCAAACTCGCCTCCCCTATCTCTTAAAAACTCTCCAGTTTCATCAAGCAATTCTGTTGTAAATGGACCTTCCCCAACTCGTGTCAAATAGGCTTTTGTTACCCCAATTACCTTATGGATTTTATGAGGTCCAACCCCTGCACCAATACAAGCACCCCCTGAAATAGGGTTTGATGACGTAACAAACGGATAGGTACCATGATCCACATCTAGCAATGTGCCTTGAGCCCCTTCCATAATAACATTTTTATCAGCATCAATGGCTCGATTTACATATAATGATGAGTCAATGATGAACGGTTCTAGTTTTTTTCCAAATTCATAATACGTATCAACAACTTCATCAATATTTAAATCGTCATCTGAAAAAACAGTTTGCCACTGGCGTTTAATAATTTTTTTCTTAATTTTTTCTTTAGATAGTAAATCTTGAATACGAATACCTGTTCGAGAAATTTTGTCTGTATATGCCGGTCCAATGCCTTTTCCTGTTGTACCAATTTTTTCTTCATGGCGCTTTGCTTCTTGCTGACCATCAAGTCGTTTATGAAACGGTAAAATAACATTGGCAATAGATGAGATTTTTAACCGATCTGGTGTAACATTTATTCCTTGCTTTTTTAGCGTTTCTATTTCTTCAAATAAAACAGCAGGATCAATCACAACACCGTTTGCAATGACACATGTGCAGTTGTCATATAAGATTCCAGAAGGAATTAGGTGAAGCTTAAATACACTTTCACCAACAACAACAGTATGACCTGCATTGTTTCCACCTTGGTAGCGAACTACAAGATCTGATTCTTCGGCTAAAATATCTGTTATTTTCCCCTTCCCTTCATCTCCCCATTGAGATCCCACAATTACTCTGACTGACATATCAATTCCTTTACTCTTTATTTAAGTCATTTAAAAAATGCAAACCGATATATTATAGCAAATTAAAAGATAGTAAAGAAGGTGTTTTATTTTTTGAATGTTAACTAAATAATTTTTTACTGACATCTTATTGCTGCAATGCTATACTTGAAGTGTTGTATTTATTATAGGTTTGAGGAGAACAATATATGAAAAAAATACTATTAACTTTATTCGCGCTAATCAGTTTTAATGTGACATTATTTGCTGCTGTACAATATGATCTGGCAGACTTTCTAGATCAAGGATCTACCAGTGCCGGTTTAGGGTTAATATCTGTTGATAATCGCCCTTTTTCAAAAATGTCTTTATCTCCCAATTATAATTTTGGTGGACTCAGTTTTGGGTTTGATTTAAACATCTTTATTCCAATGGATGGAAATTCAGACATTCCTGATGGGTTAGAGTGGATTGTTTTTAGAAAACTTGGCTACAACCACAAAGGAAAGTATGGATTTGAGTGGGGACATCTTAAAAACTTGCGTTTTGGATATGGGCTTATCATGGATGATTATGACACAGGAAGCGGGGGCGGAACATCTTTTTCTCAAGATAAAACAGGATTCTATGGGTTTGGAAGCTACAAAAACGAAAAACTCCAAATATTATATACTCATCTTAGTACTCATGCTATTAGACTTGAAACTGAAATTCCATCTTTAAAACTATTTAATACGCCAATTATTGTGGGTGGGACTTATGTTACCGATACAGATGGTGTAAATGACTCAATAACTGGTGCTCAACGAGATTCTCAAACGGCTTATGGGGTAGATATTGGCGTGCCTATTTCTGATCTATTCACGCTTTATTCTGAGGTTGCTCAAATTCAAAATCATGGAAAAGGGCTTTCTACTGGTTTCTTAGGGGACTTCAATAACATTTCATACCGAGCAGAATATCGATACTTAACATCTGATTTTGTCCCTAGTTATTTCAATAATTCATATGAAGCTACCAGTTTTGATTTTAGTTCAGACAGTTTACAAGAAGACTTATCCGGTATTCTTGTTGCAGCAAGTACAGAACAATTTAATGGAGATGTTTTAGCTGGAGTTCAATATGAATACTACAAAGATATCAACAGAATCACGGCTGGAATTGGCTGGAAAAATCTTACGCCTGTAACAGGTGTTATCAACTATTCAAAAGAATTTAGTGCTTCAGATAATACGTTAGGTACAGCCGTCATGGATTTCTATTATGAAACAGGTAAATGGTATGACATTGTTGGTCAATACAAATGGGTATTTTTACCAAACAACGAATCAGAAACATATTACTCAATAGGTATTCAAGTTGTTCCAGGCGAAATTATTTCCATGCCTGATTTTTTATAATAGTAGATTTACATTCTAGAGTTAGAGAGGGGGGGATAATGTTTGCAAGTTAGTAACTTGATACTTAATTTACGCCTACCTTCATGAACGATAATTATAAAACAAACATCAACTTAAAACAGCCTAGAAAATCCTTCTCAGATACCCCCCTTCTGTCTATTAATATAAATACCCTTTTTTTTTAACATTTAAACATTTTTATTTAAATAATTGTTAAAAATATTTATATTTCAGGTTAGACTTAATATATGATTTTTTCTGTTACTGGTGAATTAAGCGATATTTTAGACGATAGAATTGTTTTGGTTACAGCAGGACTTGGATATGAAATATTTATTCCTGAACGACTCAAACAAGAACTTCCTGCGATAGGGGAGTTTCTAAAGGTTTACACCTATCATCATGTACGAGAGGATCAACAAAGCTTATTTGGTTTTTTGAGCCTCTCTGATAAAGATTTTTTCAATATGTTGATATCTGTGTCTGGTGTTGGCCCAAAAGTTGCCTTAAAAATGCTATCCGATTTAGATGCGACGCTTATTTCATCTGCTATTGTTGGCAATAATATTGCTCAATTAACTCAAATTTCTGGTGTAGGTAAAAAAATGGCAGAGCGACTTATCATAGAACTTAAAGATAAAGTGTCTGCCTTTTCATCGTCGACAGTTGAAGGAATGGTGTCATCTTCAAATCAACTTTCTGCTACGTTTAAAGATGATCTTTCTCTTGCCTTAAAAGCGCTTGGATATACCCAAGATGAAGTGAATCGATCTATACAACAAGCTTCAGATCGTTTAAGTGACGACATGTCTATTCAACAAGCCATTAAAACAACTCTTAAATCGTTATAATGTCAATCATTATTTGGTTTATTTAATTAAATTATTCTCTATAATCATCACTTTAAACTTAAAAAAGCACACTTATCCATAACTTATCAACACCCCTGTGGATAAAACTGTGAATAACTATTTCCTTTAGTTATTTTTTTTATTTTTCAAAATGATTTTTTTGTGATAAATTAAGTTTATTGAAGTAAATTTCACAGGATTTTAAGTTTAATTAAGTTTACACCCCAAAATTGTGGATAAGTTGTTAGTAAATCTTTTTTAAACAAGGAGTTATCAACAATTATGCAAGAAATGTGGGACAAAATCACATCATGTCTTAAAGAAAACTTATCTGGGGCTGGATATCAGACACTTATATCGTCTACGAAGCCATTATCACTTACTGATAATGTATTTTCTATTGAGGTTCCTAATATGTTTTCTAAAGAATGGATTAAAGACAAATGTGAACCTATTTTGCGTGACAAAATTGATGATGTTGGTTTTGATATTATCTTTGAATATATTATCAAAGAACAAGATTCTGACGATGAAGAACAACTTTCCATCTTTGAACCGTCGAAAAAAATAAAAAAAGAAAACCAATTTAATCCTAAATATACATTTGATAGTTTTATTGTCGGGCATAATAACCGATTTGCTTATGCCTCAGCGGAAGCGGTGGCTAAAGCGCCAGCGAAAGCATACAACCCATTATTTATTTACGGTTCGGTGGGATTAGGAAAAACACATTTACAACATGCGATTGGTCAAAAAATTGATCAATCATTTCCCGATTTAATTTTAAAAATTGTATCGTGTGAAAAATTTACTAATGAACTTATCCAATCAATCAGAAACCGATCTGTAGACTCGTTTAGGCAAAAATATCGAACAGTTGATGTCTTACTTGTTGATGATATTCAGTTTCTAGCAGGAAAAGAGCAAACTCAAGAAGAATTTTTTCATACATTTAATGACTTGTATGGCCTTAACAAACAAATTATTTTGTCGTCAGATCGTCCTCCAAAAGAAATTCCTACACTTGAAGACCGATTGCGTACCCGATTTGAGTGGGGACTTATTGCAGATATTCAAGCACCAGATCTGGAAACTAGAATCGCTATTTTACAGCAAAAAGCAGAACTTAATAATTATTCTATATCTGATGAGATTCTTCATTTTATTGCTACTCAAATTCCAACTAACGTCCGAGAAATGGAGGGTGCCTTAACTCGAATTTTTGCTTATGCCTCTCTTTTGAACACGGAGGTTACGTTAAACATAGCAAGTACAGTCATTCGTGATTTAGTGGGAATTAAACAAGAAAAACCGCTAACTATTTCAACGATCCAACAAAAAGTCTGCGACTACCTAAATGTGTCTATGAACGAATTACGATCTAAACTTAGGACAAAAGATATTGCGTATGCCCGTCAAATTTCGATGTATTTAACACGAGAGCTAACAACCATGTCTTTGCCTAAAATTGGTGAAAGTTTTGGTAATAGAGATCATTCTACTGTCATACATGCATGCGATAAAATTGCAGCATTAATAAAACGAGATCCAGAAACAAAAAATACAATTAATATCCTTATTTCAAATATTAAACATGATGCTTAGTCATCTAATCAAAACATTATAATTATCTTTTTCAAACTGCCCCACATAAATGTTGGAAAAATTGAGCTTAAACGCAATAAAACATGTTTAATTAAAAAACAAAAGTTGTTCAAAAATCAACTGTTAACTCTGTTGTGGAACATGAAGTAGTAGAAATACATACTACATACTGACAAGAAACATAAAATGTTTGTAAATCGACTAAAGTCCTTTTAGAGCCAAGATAGTCATACTTATGATGAGTATTTAATTTCGAGTTTAAATTCCCAACATTTATGTGGGACAGTTTATATTTTTTTATGGTAATAATTTATATCCATACGTAATAAATGATGTAACATGCTATCTCTGGGAGAATCAGTATTTTAGCTTCAAAGATATGATTTCATTTTATTTTTGTAGAGAATAAAACGCGCCATTATTAATTCTAATTAAATAGCAACTGTAGGGCTCTGAGGATGAGCTGATGATGGCGTGGGAAGATTATTTTTTAAACAATTTAAACATGTCAATAGTCCAACCATTGATGAGATAAGGATTAAAGAGCCCGTGACTAAACAAATAGCTTCAAGTATAAAATGCTGAGGTTGTTTATCTGTATCTACAAATGGAATTTCAGCAGCTAAGCTGATAGTTGGTTGTAACATGACCTTATAAGTAAGCCCTAGACAGGAAAGCATTGGAAAAGCATCTATACAATTAGATAGTCTTCTACAAATCATTAGAGAAACTGCTGCCTCACCAGTTGCTAAAGCCCCTGACAAAAAACTGGCAGCCACTTGATTAGTTGTTGGTTCTTTTTGTGACACAATAGCATGACCTAATGACAATGATACAAAAGTCCATGCTGAACTTCCAGCAATATATATAATTACTTGTTTAATTCTAGAAGAATCTACCATATTTTGATAAGCTTCATTTGGAGTGTCTAATAGTCTATGTAATGTATTATTAATTTGTTCTAGAACCATTCAACACTGAACTCCTTTAATCGTGAAAAGTTACAACTTATATAATTATCGTAATTTTATTTTTTATATTTCATTTTTGTTTTTAATCAATAATATCTTTTTGTGTTTATTACTTTTATAAATTCAAAATATACCTATATATTAAATAAAATTAAAATATTATTTTTTAACAAAATAAAAAATACCCTATAAATAAACAAATAAATAAATTTAATAACAATTTATATTAATAAAAAAACCTATAAATCAATTAAAAATAAAAATTGTTTATAACTAAGGATTGTAACCTGTTGATAACTGTGGATAGCTGTTAATTAGTTTTAGATATCCTATTTTTTCCACAATATAAAAGAAAAACTTTTTATTTTTTTATCCTATATATAAATAAAAATAAATATTATAAACTTATACACAGGCCCTACTATGATGATATAAATATATAGATAAAATATCATTATTAATATCTAATTAGAGAGTTGTTTAATGATTGTATGGATATATTTATTTAAATTTTTTCATGTGTATATTTTCAAATAGTTTGATACTATTTGGTTCAATAATAATCTAAAATAATTTGGTATAAGATTTTATACAAAAAGGAGTATTTAAATGGAATTTACATGCAAAAGTAGTCAGTTAAAAGATGCTATAGGTGTTGTTGAAAAGGCAATAGCCGCTAAGTCAACATTACCTGTCTTAGAAAATGTGTTTTTAGAGCTTAATGATGGACAATTAAAATTGAGAGGAAACAATTTAGAAATTGGAATAGAAAATAACTTAGCTATAGAAAATGTACAATCTAACGGAAGTGTTTTGGTTAAAGCTAAAACATTAAGTGGTATTATTGCAAAAATTGATAAAGAATTTGTGACGTTATCGGTTGATGAACAAAAAAAGTTATCTATAAAAAGTGGGTCTATTGATCTTGCTATATTGGGTTCAACTGTAGAAGACTATCCTGTTTTTCCTTCAATTGAATCGGGACAGCAACTTTCTGTATCTGTAGCGGCTTTAAGATCGCTTATATCTCATACGTTAATAGCGGTATCTTATGATGAAACTAAGCAGTTTTTAAATGGTATTTTGATTAAAAATGAAGGTGATTCGTTAATTTTTGTAGCTACTGATGGGTATCGATTATCGTTAAAAAAGCAAGGTATTGTACCATTGGCTGAAAATTTTTCTTGTATTGTACCTCATAAAGCATTTAATGAGTTGAATCGAATTTTACAAAATGAAGCTGAAGACAAAAAGGTTCAACTTACCATTTCATCAGGACAAGTTGTCTTTAAAATGGATGAGTTTGTTTTAATTAGTCGATTAATTCAGGGACAGTTTCCAGATTTTAATCAGGTTATTCCTGCAGAGACAGCTAACTCGTTTAAAGTTTCTAGACAAGCATTTATCTCAGCTGCGGATCGTGCATCTATTATTGCTAGTGCGTCAAACAACGTTGTTCGATTTTCTTTTGACTCTGAAAGCATGTTGCTACAAGCTAATGCTAAGGGGTTAGGAGAGTTTAAAGAAGGTGTAACGATTAATCGATTAACAGGGCAGGATTCTGCAAAAATTGCGTTTAATATCAGACTTATTATTGATGTGCTAAAAACATTAACAGTAGAAAATCTTGTGTTATCGTTTAATAATGAACTTAGCCCATGTAAGATTACTGTAGAAAATGACGATTCTTTTTGCTATATTATCATGCCCATTCGTACGACTGAGTATCAAGATTGATTTATGAATGATTCGAAAATTATGGGTTCGTGGTTTTCGTAATCTTGTTGCAGATCCTCTTTCTTTTTCAGATCAGAAAGGGACATTGGTTTATGGATTAAATAATCAGGGAAAAACAAGTCTTCTTGAAGCTATTTATATTTTGACTAATGGAGTATCGCCTATTCAATCTGATTTAGAAAAAACAATTTGTAAGCAGGCTCAGGAAGCTATCTTAGGGGCTGATTTTGTCATTGATGAAGATTTTTTTCGCCTATATTTAAGATATCAACATAATAAAAAACGAGATATTATCATTAATGATAAACCCATTAAGCAGTTAAAACAGTTGCAGCAGTTATTTCATACCGAATTCATTTCCGCTGATATTTTGCATGTTTTTCAAAAAGAAGCGGACTATCGACGTCGTGATTTAGATCGTTTTTGTTCTACATATTTTGATAATTACAAATCACTTATATCTCAATATGATCAAGTGTTGAAGCAAAAAAATAAATTGTTAAAAACCGATTCTGACTTATCGTTATTGGATGTCTATAATGAAAAACTTGTGAACTTGTCTTCAAGCATTTATTCCTTTCGAGTTGAATCTTTATCTTTAATTACGACTCAATTGATGACTTATTTTTCTGATTTAAACCTTACGGATTTCGCTGATATTACGTGTATATATCATATTTATGGACTAGACTCTGATGTTGTAACTGTTGATTATCCTGTTTTTTTAGCAGAAAAGTTTAGCTCTAATCGTCAGCGAGAATTGGCGATTGGTTATAGTTGTTATGGTGCGCATCGTGATGATTTTTCTGTTTTAATTCAACATCAATCTTGTTTTGATTTTTATTCAAGAGGAATTAATCGGATGGTTGCTATTTTGTATCAATTAGCAAAAGTTGATTTGCTAGATAAAAAATTTAATCAATCAGGTTTGTTGCTTCTTGATGACACATTTGCAGAAATTGATCATATTAATAGGCGATTATTATTGACATTTTTAATGAATAAATCTCAACTCATTTATACTACAATTTCAGATCAAGATAGAGATTTATTTGCTGATGGTCATATATTTGAAATTACAAATGGAGCATTACGTCGTGGAGCATCTTGATTCGTTTTTAAAAAACAATAATGCTTTAAAGTATTTAAAATATGATGCCTTAAATACCTTAATATTAAAAAAACGTTGGTCTGAGATCTCAGGAAATGTATTATCAAAGCAATTAGTTGTATCGTATATTCGTGGTAAATTGTTGGTTTTAGAATGTAAAAACCCGTGCTGGAAGCAAGAAATTGAGTTTTATAAGCTTCCTTTAATGAAAAAAATAAATGAATCTCTTTCCTTGAAGATAAAAATTGAATGGATAAAAGTTGAGATTGCTTTAGATGTTTAATTTTTTATATTTGAGCCAATATGACATTTAACTTGAATATTGCTGTGTCTATGGTAATATATCGGACTTTGAAGACTATTTATAGGAGGTTTTATGGGGAGTTTAATTAAGAAGCGCCGTAAAAAAATGCGAAAGCATAAGTATAAAAAATACGGTAAAAAAATGCGCGCAACAAAAAAATAATTTAAATGAGACAAGCTGTTTTTTCAGGGGTGTTTTATCCCGATAATTCAGTTGAACTACATCAAACTATTTCTTCTTTTTTCAGTCGTTTTATTCCCCAGATACCATTCTTGTATAAGCCTTTTGCTATATTAGTGCCTCATGCAGGCTATCGCTATTCTGGTCAAGTTGCAGCGGCAGCTTTTTCATCAATTTCACAGTTTTCGTATAAACGTATTATTATTTTAGGGGTATCTCATCGTTTTCAATTTTCTGGTGCATCAGTAGATCATGTCGAGTCTTACGACACTCCTTTTGGGTCCATTCCTGTTGATACGGCTTTTTGTGAAATGCTTCAAAGTGAGTCTGATGTGTTTTCATTTGTTGATCAAGCTCACAGCAACGAGCACAGTATTGAGGTGGAATGTCCTTTTATTCATTTTTTATTCAAAGATTCGATTTCCATTGTTCCTATTATTATGGGGGATATGTCTTTAGAATCGGTTAATCAAGTAGCGGATTGTTTGATTAAGTATATCAATCAATCAGAAACGTTGATGATTGTGTCTTCGGATTTTTCTCACTTTTACAACCATATTCAAGCTCAGCAAATGGATTCAAAAGCTATTGAACTGATTCATTCGTTTAATTTTAATCTGTTGTGGGAAAACTATTTGAATGGAGTTGTTGAAATGTGTGGTATCTTGCCTATGATGGCATTAGGACGTATTTTGAATAGACTTGGTATAGAGCGATCAAAGTCGTTGTTATATTCTCATTCTGGGATGTTTTCAGGCGATCTCGATACTGTTGTTGGTTACCATAGTGCTTTATTTGGATAACGTTTATGTTTACAGAAAGTCAAAAAGGTAGTTTAAAACAATGGTGCTTTGCTAGCATTTATGAAGAACTAGGAGGTCCTCCTCTGGATGTTTCTAAGGATGTTAGGCTATTTAACCAGACTCAAGGTGTTTTTGTTACTCTTAAAATAGGGGCTATGTTGAGAGGGTGTATTGGCATTGTTCAAACTGAAGATTCACTTTACAAAACCGTCTATCATATGGCTAAAAAAGCAGCTTTTAATGATTCCAGGTTTACTCCTTTATCACGTGATGAGTTGAACTTAATCTCTATAGAATTATCTGTATTAAGTGAGCCTACTTTATTAAACAATAGTGATGACATCATGATTGGGCAGCATGGTTTAATGCTTAATCATCCATTTGGACATAGTTTGTTACTTCCTCAGGTGCCTGTTGAGTATGGTTGGGGTAAACAGGATTTTTTAATTCAACTTTGTCGAAAAGCTGGTGTTGATGATGACGCATGGAAAGACGGGGAATTATGGTTTTTTTCTGCTGATGTTTTTTAAATTAATTATTAGGTTGTCGTAGCCTAGTTTACAACTTAATGGGTAGGTTTTTTTTGAACATTTTGATTTGATTTTTTTAATTAATCTATCACTGTTTTTATGAGGATTATGATGAGTTAATATTAAATGTTTTACACAACTGATTTCTGCAACATTTAATACATCTGTTACAAAGCTATGTCCCCAGTCTGTTTTTGTTGATTTTTCTTGATCATTATACTGGCAATCATGGATTAAAATAGTCGCATTTTTAAGAAAATTTAGATAGTTTAAGCAGTAGTTTTCTTTTCTTTTTTTAATTTCATGATCTGATGAATAAATGATGGTGTCTTGTTGAGTTTTAAATTTATAGCTGTACGCATCTCCAGGGTGATTGAGTTTAAATGTTTCAACAGCTAGTGTTGAATCCAATTGTTTTGGTGGTGTTTTTGTAAGAAGTTTTGCTTTAATATTTTTTTTATCAAATGGAGTTAATACTGTGTTGAATAAACTATTTAACATGGTGTTTAGTTTGTTGATATCTGGATGATATAGTGAAATGGTGTGGGATGCATTATGAAGTGGTGGAAAGTAGGGGAGTCCAGCAATATGATCTAAATGAAAATGTGAAAAAAATAGATGAATATGTTTTGGATATGATTTTGTTTTATTTGCTAAATTTAATAACCCTGTACCTGCATCAAGAATAATTAAATGCTCATTGTCTTCAATTGAAACGCATGAGGTGTGATGATGGTTATGATTTGTATTGTTAATTAAAGGGTAAGATCCTAAGGTACCCCATAGTGTTATTTTCATTTTTATGATTTTTTATACACAGTTAAATTCAAGCTTAAACATCTTGTCTTATCTATGTAAATCGTTGAAATAATTTTTTATTCCTTGAAAAATAGATGTAGCTAGTTTTTCTCTGAATTCATAGGTTTTAACTAATGCATGTTCTTTGTTGTTTGTTAGAAATAGGGGTTCAATTAAACAGGAAGGTGATTTTGTATGTTTTAAAACATATAAATGACTTTGTTTTATTCCATTATTTTTTAATTTGATATCTTTATTTAGTTGCTTTTGTATGTGTAAAGCAAGTGGCTTATCTTTATAATTGTAAAAATATGTTTCTGTACCATTCACATATTCTTTTGAAAATGAGTTCATATGAATACTTATGAAAATGTCACCTTTATTATGATTTGATATATAAGATCGTTGTGCAAGTGATCGGGTTGAATCATTATGACGAGTCATAATGACATAGGCTCCTTCTTGGCTTAATTTTTTTTCAAGGCGTTTTGCAACATCGAGTGTGTAATTTTTTTCAAATTTATTTTTTACAACGGCACCTGGATCAACACCGCCATGTCCAGGATCAATAATGATAATTTTGTTAGTAAGCGATGTTTTTTTCTTTTTTGTTTTTTTTGTTTTTGTTTTGGCAATCGTTGATTTTGATTTTGTTTTTAGTGGATGGGTTAATTTAATAGTAAACGTGTTGTTGTTAGGTTCAACAGTGAACTTAGGGATATCCGATTCAAATTCAATAACGATTCGTGTTGTTAAAGGATCTGTATTAAATTGAGATGTTCGAATGGCTTTGTAAGGCTTTGATTTTCCTTTTAATATTTGCGGAAGCTCATTGATTGTGTGATTGAAGTCAATAATTATTTTTTTTGTTGATATATCGGTTTTTAAATTTGCAGATACACTATTGTTGCTTTCAAATATAATATCAGATGTTGTTGCTGTATCTAATTCTTTGATATAAGTCATTGATGCATTAAGTTGTAATGTTAGTCCATGTTTTGATTCGTTTACAAATACATTGAGTTTGTTAGTATGTTGGTTGAGTTTAAGTCTGTTTGAAAATTTATTTCCTTTTTGTAGTTTAAATGAATCTATGATTGGATGTGTTAATTTGCTGGATTTTGTTTGTGTTTTTAGAAAAGAAAAAGGAATGTCTATGTAGTGTTTTTTTTCAATGTCTTTTTTATTGCTACTGTAGTTTAACTTATGGCGGGAATGAATGGTGATGTTTTCTAAATTATTTTTTTTGGTTATTGAAATTCCATTGATATTTGATAATAGTAGTACTTCATTTTTGAACCATTTCTGATGAATAGAATAATCTAAAAATGTTATAAAGCTTTGAAAGGGATAGTATATGGTGTCATTTTTAATAATAATGTTATGAGAACTTTTAAATGGTTCGGTTATGGTTTTATGTGTAATTGTCCATTTTTTTTGATTTAATGGAATGGTATATCGATAATCTCCATACCTTAGTGTGACATCTGTGTTGTTCTTCGTAATGACATAGCCTAAATTTTCAAGAAGCTCTGATAGATTTATGTAGCAGATGTCATCTTGATAAAAAAACTTATTTTTTAATGGAAAGCTGAAGTTGTTATGAATTAATTTTGTTTTGGTGTCTTGTGTTAATGTTGGAAATGATGTTTTGTTTGCTAGTAATGTAATATTTTTTTTGTTGTATTGAGGTGTGTTTTTTTTTGTAATAACTATATTTTCATTTGTGGTTAAACTGTACCCAGCAAATTCTAGAAATTCCTTTAAGGGAACATATAATTCGTTTTTAAATTTGAAAGTGGGTTTAGAAAAGAAATATGGGTTTTTGTTGATCCATAATTCTTTTGAATTGATAGACATATAGATGGTAAATGTTGGAAATTTAACCTTATAGCCATTTATTTTATTTTCGTTATGAATGGAGTAGTTGAGTTCATTTTTTAATTTTCTTATTGGAAAGTAAAGTATATTTGATTTTTGTATTAAAGGATTATCTTGCTTTATTATTTTATTGTTTATCACTATGTTTGAATGACTTAATTCAAGTGCGATGGATGAAATCTTTAAAACAAATAGAATAAGTAGTATTGTTTTTTTCATTCAGACTCCTTAAATCATAATGATAGCGAATCTTAAGAAATCTTCAATTATTTATTTTTGTATTGAAAGAAATTTGTTGATATGCTTAATTTATATGAAACATATTCTAATTATCGAAGATGAAGATATTATCGCTCTGGATCTTCAGCGTAAATTGCAAAAACATGGTTACTCGGCTGTTATTTTTAATTCCCCTAATTTTGTTATTCAATATGTCCAAAAAGAACGTGTAGATTTAATTTTAGCTGATATTAGTTTTGGGACTGAAAAAGATGGTATAGATGTTGTGGAGCAGGTTAATAGAATTCAGGCTGTTCCTGCTATTTTTTTGACTGCTTATGATGAAGCAGACATCATGGATCGTGCAAAGTCTGTTTCAACATTTGCCTATTTATTAAAACCTTATGATGAAAAAGAATTAATTATGTCTATAGAATTAGCTTTTATTAGGTTTAAATATGAACAAGAATTACGTTTTAAAGAACAATTGATAAGTTCTATTATTAATAGTATTTCTGATGGTGTTGTTGTTTTAAATAAGGAAGGGTATATTACATTTGCAAATAACTATGCGATTTTAAAATTAAAGTTATCCGAGCAAGATTTATCTGGAAATAAATCTTATGCAACTTGTTTTTCAATGAAAGATTCTGATAGGTATGAGTTTAATGATCAATTTTTTTCTAGATTAATTTCATCGTATTCATCAACATTTTTACCTGATGTAAGTTTTGAAAAAGACAATGAAGTTTTATTTACGTGCAATTGTAATTTATCACCGTTAATTTCGTCTAATCAGCAGGTGTCTGGATTGATTATTTCGTTTAAGATAGTTTCATCATGTCATAAATCTGTAGATTCATTTTTAGTGTATTAAACCTCTTTTGTTGATTCTTTTTGTCGTTGCCATTAGTATAGGCTTATGAAATATATTTTTTCTTTGATTATTTTTCTTTTCTTTTCGGCAGTTCAGTTTGGTCATTGTCAAATTCCTTGCGGAATATATGATGATGAACGTGTTTTTTCTGAACTTTATGAACATGTAGAGACTATTCACAAGGCTGTTGATGTGTTGTCTGTTAGCCCTAATTTAGAAGATCCCTTAGCTATGCAGCAATTTGTTCGATGGGTTACAAACAAAGATGACCATGCGTCAAAGATACAATCGATTATGACAGATTATTTTTTATCGCAACGTTTATCTGGAGCTATCAAGACTAATACATTCAATAAGACTTATCATAACAAGTTAAAATCTATACATCTTATCATCTTTAATTCTATGAAAGCTAAGCAAACGGTTAGTTTGGATGTTGTTGAATCTTTAAATCAATCTATTAAATCGTTTGAGTCTTTATATTTTCAAAAATAGTTAATTTTTTTGTGTTTCACGTGAAACATTTCATTATTTTTTTTCAATTTATTTAGTGATATACTTTTTTTATATCATGAAAAAAGATGCGCACATAATATCTGTGGTTAATCAAAAAGGCGGTGTTGGAAAAACAACCACTGCCGTTAATTTAGCATCATTTTTAGCTGACTTATCAAAGAAAACTTTATTGGTAGACTTAGATCCTCAAGCTAATGCGACATCTGGTGTAGGTATTGATGTATCTCGATTAGAGGCGTCTTTGTACACTGTTTTGGTCAATCAGTCAGATGTTTCCAAGGTTATTTGTCCAACAGTTTTTCCAGATCTGCATGTGTTGCCAGCAACGAAAGATCTCGCGGGTGCAGAAGTTGAATTGGTTAATTTGGTTTCACGTGAAACATATCTCAAAAACGTTTTAAAGCCTATTCTTGGATATTATGATTATATTATTATTGATTGCCCCCCATCTTTGGGGTTGTTGACTATTAATGCTCTTGTTGCATCAACAAAGACGATTATCCCTGTTCAGTGTGAATATTACGCGTTAGAAGGTATTGCGGGTTTGGTTAACACATTGAATCAAATTAAAGATCATTATAATCCAGCTCTTGAGATAGCTGGTATTGTGTTGACGATGTTTGATCAGCGGACCGCTCTCAATAAGCAGGTGGTTGAAAATACGAGACGTTTTTTTCAATCTTTGGTTTTTGATACTGTGGTTCCTCGCAACATACGTTTATCGGAAGCTCCAAGTCATGGGATTCCAATTTTACTGTACAGTTCTAGTTCCACTGGGGCTGCTGCATATTTAGAATTAACAAAGGAGGTTGTTCATCGTGTCGAATCATAAACAAAGTGCATTGCCAAAATTGGGTAGAGGGTTAGAGTCCTTAATTCCTAAAACATTTATTGGTGCTGGACGAACTATTTTGCAAATTCCAGTAAAAGATGTTGTGGCAAATACCTACCAACCTCGTTCTGTTTTTTCTGAAGAGTCTATTAGGCAACTTGCTAATTCCATTCAAAAGAATGGTTTGGCTCAGCCTATTGTTGTTCGTCAGCAGGGAGATGGATATGAGTTAATTGCCGGAGAGCGTCGTTTGAGAGCGTGTAAGTTGGCTGAGTTTACAACGATTCCTGCGATTATTAAAAATATGTCTGACGTTCAATCTTTGCAATTAGCTTTGGTCGAAAACTTAGATCGTGAAGATTTGAATGCTGTAGAAATTGCTCGTGGATATCTTCGTTTAATTCAGGAGTTTTCATATACACATCAGGATCTTGCAGATTTATTTTATAAGAGTCGTTCTGCTATTACGAATACTCTAAGACTATTGCAGTCACCTGATTTTGTGTTGGATGCCATTATGGCTGATCAAATATCTGAAGGCCATGCGAGAGCCCTGCTTGCTGTTGAATCTGTTGAAGACGTAAGGTTTTATCTTGATGAAATTATTAATAAGTCTATTTCTGTTCGTGAGTTGGAATCTTTGATTTCCAAAAAACGTGTTTCACGTGAAACAATTCCGTTATTTCAAGAAAAAAGTGAGACGTTAGTTAGTTATGAGGATCGCATTAATGGAATGGGATTTCGTGCTTCATTTAAAGGCTCCCAAGACAAGGGGCATATTACATTAAAATATAAATCTGCAGATGAGCTCCAATTAATCTTAAATCGGTTTATCTAGCTCTGCTATTCCTTTAATGTTCTTTAACCTTTAAAATAGGTTTTATGTTTGATTTGATCGATCGCTATATTGCTTTATTAAAAGAGTATAATGAACATACCAATATATATTCAAAAAAAGCTTATGATAAGCTTGATTTTCATATTCAAGATTGTATTACACTTGCAAGTTTGATTGGGAACCAAACGATTTCAGTTGTTGATTTCGGTTCTGGTTCTGGATTGCCATCTATTATTTTAGCTATTTCAAACCCTAATAATCAGGTTGTTGCGGTTGAGTCGAAGAGTCGAAAAGCTGTCTTTTTGTCGCGGGTTGTTGAAGAGCTCAACCTTTCTAATATTACGATTATAAATCAGAATTTATATGAGTGGGCTCGTACAGTTGAGCAACCTTTTGATGTAGTTACGGCTAAAGCCTTTGGCTCTATTGAAAAAATCAAAGGAATAGCTAAACATATTATAAAAAAAGGTCAGTCTAAAATGTTTGTTCCAATCAGTTATGATCAGTCGTTGTTTTTTGATGGTGAGTCTGTGATTAATAAAGCTCCCTATTATTACTATTCAGATATGGTTTAGACATCATGCTTATTTCTACATGCTTTGAGACGGCTAAGGACAATATGGATTTTGATGCTCGCTTGTTTAATGCGTGTATTGAATCAAATGAACGTTTCTTTAGGCTCTATCAATGGATGAATTGTGGTATTACTCAATCTGAAAAGCGTCCTATAGATGACTTGTTAATGGGTTATGATTGTGCTTATCGATTAACGGGTGGCGGTATTGTTTTTCATTCTCCTGGGGATCTTGTTTTTTCTATTGGTGGACGCTTAGGTGACGATTTTTTTTCGTCAAAATCTAGCGATATTATGAATTGGGTTGCTGACTTGTTTTATTCAAGTTTGCAAAATCTTGATGTCTCGGTAACATTTACTTCGCCTGTTTCTCATGAAAAAAATATTCAATATTGTGCGTCTTATTCCAATCCGTATGAGTTGTATGTTAATGGATCTAAAGTGTTTGGTTTTGCCTTGAAGCGAACTCGTTCTCATTTTCTGATTCAGGGGGTGTTGCATCGTTATGATGCTAGGATATATTTTCAGGATTGTATAGAGCTGTATGGGCTATTTTTTTCTAAGGGGATTGATGTTGATTTTGATGTTTTGACATTTTGTTCTAGTTTAGAAAGTAAATTTTAATTTTTTATCATAAAATGTTGCGATCTTAATTTTTTCGTAATGAATTAAATGCGATTTATTTATTTATTATTATTAAGTGATGTTGTACCCTGATTTATATTTAAGGAGTTAATAATGTATATCATTCAGTTATTTTTTTTAGTCATATTTTCTTTTTTGTCATTTGCAGATTCTAATAATCTTAGTCTCCCTGATGCTCATGCTCCGATATCTGTAATGGGAGATCATGTTCATTCAAAAGGCGAGTGGATGGTTTCATACCGATATATGAAAATGCCAATGGCGGGAGTTTTACAGGGAACAACTGATGTGTCTTTTTCTAGTTACAATGCAGATACCTCTTACATGGCATATTTGGAATCAATGGATATGGATATGCATATGATAGGCATCATGTTTGCTCCAAGCGACAAATTGACATTGATGCTTATGATTCCCTATATGGTTAATAATATGGTCGTGAAATCGAAAATGGGAGGGGCGTTGTCTTCAATGGATTCTGAGGGGCTTGGTGATGTTAAGGCCGGAGGGCTATTGAGTTTGATAGATGAAGAGTTTGTCAAGTCTCATCTGTTCTTAAGTTTAAGTTTTCCGACTGGAGCCATTGATTTGACAACATCTAATTCAGCTATGGTTTTGGGATATCCGATGCAATTAGGTTCTGGTACTGTGGATTTAAAATCTAGTGGGACAGTTTCTAGATATTTTGATCAATTTTCTGTTGGGTCTCAGCTGAACGCTGTGATTAGATTGGGTGAAAATAGTCAAGGATATCGATTAGGTAATGTGTATAATGCAATAGTTTGGGGAGCGTTTAGGGTTTTAAATTACTCTTTCTCAACGTCGTTAAATTATACTGTTAAGGATTCAATTTATGGTCAGCATAAAGGGATATCTTCAGTGATGAATGCAGCGCAAGACGCTAGCAATAGTGGTTCTACATTACTTACACTTGGTGTTGGAGGTAATGCGATTTTATACAAAGGTTACAGAGTTGCTTTAGAGTATTTGATTCCAGTGCATTATCATGTGACAGGATACCAAATGGATTTGGACCCTTCCGTTGTTGTGGGAATACAAAAAGCATTTTAGTTGTTCCTGATTTTTATGTCAACGCTAAAGATGCTCAATCACCCATGGTGC
>JAYOLY010000008.1:0-3413 GCA_038120575.1 Rickettsiales bacterium | reverse complement strand
TGTTTCTGATCATTATGTAGTATCTCGATAAGTTTTATTTATTATATTAAACATCTTAATGTTTTCTTTTTTGTGGTTTTTTAATAAATATTTTCTTATTATGACTTTGTTTTAATTTATTTCGATGATTAATTAAAATAAACTAATATAAAGGATGTTGTTGAATGAGTACCTTACCATTTATTCAAGAAAATAAAAGCCTCTAAGCAGAAGGTTGTAAAACGCCTACAAATTCTGCAGCTACCACACTTGAGGCAGCTACAACCTATATATATATACAAATGGTGATAGATATGAAGGGGGATTTAAAAATGACAAACGTGATGGACAGGGAACATTTACAGCTCTAGATGGAAGGCGTTATATGAGGGATTTTGTAACTGGATTGCCTCATGGCAAGGTGATTATAGCAAGATCAACTGGCGTAGTTTATTATAATGGTGCGTTTCAATGTGGAAATCGCTGTGGATCGGGTTTTGAAAGATCTAGTAATGGGAAGGTTTATAACTTTGCTCACAGATAATAATTTTACTAAAAGATATGGGTTTAAGCTGTTTTCTTATTCAAGTTATTGTGAGGGAACGTTTGTAAATGGAGAATTTTAGGAATAAGTTTTTTAAAAAAATAGTTTCCTATTATGATTTTTTTTATTGTTTTTTTGTTTATATTAAACTAATATTTTAATTTATATAATTTTTATATAATTTTTTTAATATAGGGAGTGCTAGTTATTAAAGGAATAAGTGGTGTGCAAAACTCAAGGGGATCTAATCAGAAAAATTCTAAATTATATTCAGTTGGTTGCGATTCTAGATGTAGGAATGTTTCTTCTGATTTACAAGGTTTAAACATAAAATGTGATCCTTCTAAAGGATTTGACATAAGTTCTCCTGATGTATTTACAGATAGTTCTCCTTTTTTCCAAGTTTTAAATTATTTAAATCCTAAAGATATTCAAATAGTTTCTACAGTGTCAAGGGTATTCAAAAGAGAAGCAGTCCAAGCCAATAAAATGCTTGAAATAAACAAAAAAGCATTTTTAGAGCAACTAGAAAGCTTAATAAAAGATAACATTATATCTGAAGATCTTTTACCTGAAATAATGTCTAACAAACTTTTTTGGACATCTGCTACTTCTTTTACATACACAACTTTTTTAAATTCTCTACAAAAATTTAAAGACATTTGTTCTAAAATAGACAAACAGATAAAGACACACCAAAGTGCAAAAGAATTTTTAAAATACTTAATTTTTAATCCGAAAATAATTAATCAAATAAACCCTGAAAAAATCAGATTGACTGAAAACGTTAGTTCTCAAGATTTGTACTTTGGAGAAATTCAAGATGGAAATTTCCATGGACAGGGAATATTAAGTGATAGAAATGGAAATGTGAGATATAAAGGGGCATGGCTATATGGACTACAGCATGGACATGGAACATGTACATATACAATTGGCGGTAGCTATACGGGGAATTGGATAGATGGAAAATTTGATGGACAGGGAATAGAAATATATGCAAATGGTACTAAATATGAAGGTCAATTTCAAAATGGAGAGTTTCATGGACATGGAACATGTATATATGCAGATGGTACTAAATATGAAGGGGAATGGGAAAATGGAGAGTTTCATGGATGGGGAAAAATGATCTTTGAAAATGGAAAAATATATGAAGGTCAATTTATAGATGGTATGCTCCATGGTAATGGAAGACTTTATGATGAACTTGAAAATATTATATATGAAGGTCAATTTCAAAATAGCAAGTTTCATGGATGGGGAAAAATGATCTTTGAAAATGGAAAAATATATGAAGGTCAATTTATAGATGGTATGCTCCATGGAAAGGGAATATGTATATATTCAGATGGCGAAAAATATGAAGGAGAATGGGAAGCTGGACAACGTCATGGACAGGGAAAATATACATATAAAAATGGCGATACATATACAGGAAATTGGGAAAATGGAAACCTTCATGGTGAGGGAACTTTGTACTCAAATGGCGATACATATACAGGAAATTGGGAAAATGGAAACCTTCATGGTGAGGGAACTTTGTACTCAAATGGCGATACATATACAGGAAATTGGGAAAATGGAAACCCTCATGGTGAGGGAACTTTGTACGTTAAAAGTATAAATATGATATACAAGGGAGTTTTTAATTGTGGAAAACCTTTCAGTAAGGGAACAATATCGATTCGCTTGCCAAATGGAATCTCTTATGAAGGGGAATTTAAAGATGGGCAACGTCATGGCGAAGGAAAATTTACATATGAAACTGGTGATTCATATGAAGGCCAGTTTAAAAATGGAATGCTTCATGGATGGGGAAAAATGATTTATGTAAATAGGGATAAATATGCAGATCAATTTCAAAATGAAAGATATTATGGAAATCAAAGATATACTGGAAATTTTGAATATGGTTTCTTTCATGGAAAAGGAACATTAATATTGCCAAATGGAACCTTT
Source organism: Rickettsiales bacterium (assembly GCA_038120575.1). Classification (GTDB taxonomy): domain Bacteria; phylum Margulisbacteria; class Marinamargulisbacteria. Next base: position 928 of record JAYOLY010000008.1, on the reverse strand, counting down.
TATGAAGGGGATTTTGTAGATGGAAAACCTCATGGACAGGGGAATTTAAAAAATGTACGAAATGAAGTTGTTTATGAAGGGTCATGGCAAAAGGGAAGGCCTTGTGGAGAGGGGCAGGGGTTGTGTACTTACTCTGATGGAAAGACTTATCAGGGGAGCTTAAAAGATGGGATTCCTCATGGAAAGGGAACATTAACCGCTCCAGATGGAAAAAAGCGTTATATAGGGGATTTTGTAGATGGAAAACCTCATGGCAAGGGGCTTCATGATTTACCTAATGGATTTCGATATGAAGGGGATTTTGTAAATGGATTGCCTCATGGCAATGGGATTATAAAAAGTTCAACTGGCGTAGTTTATTATAATGGTGCGTTTCAATGTGGAAATCGCTGTGGATCGGGTTTTGAAAGATCTAGTAATGGGAAGGTTTATAACTTTGCTCACAGATAATAATTTTACTAAAAGATATGGGTTTAAGCTGTTTTCTTATTCAAGTTATTGTGAGGGAACGTTTGTAAATGGAGAATTTTAGGAATAAGTTTTTTAAAAAAATAGTTTCCTGTTATCATTTTGTTTTAATTGTTTTTTTATTTATATTAAACTAATATACCAAATTAATATATTAATTAATATAATTTTTATTTAATTTTTTAAGATAGGGAGTGATAGCCATGCTAGAAGTACCTGATACGCAAAACCCAAGTAGATCTAATTCTAAAGCAAATTGTGGGTGTTTTTCACTAATATGGAAGTTCTTAATTAGTGTTCGTAATTCATCATCAGATAATACTAATGTATCTGAAAGTAAGACCTATAAAAATGGCGATAGATATGTAGGAAATTTTAAAAATGGAAAACGTCATGGACAGGGAACACTTACATGTGCAAATGGCGATACATATACAGGGGAATGGGTAGATGGAAAATC
>JAYOLY010000007.1:0-39470 GCA_038120575.1 Rickettsiales bacterium | reverse complement strand
ATTTAAGAGGGTCGTGTCGAAGTATTCCTGGAATCAATATGTATCAGATTATTGATCAAGTTGATCAAGATTTTCAAAAAGAATTTAAAGAGTTTTTATTTTGTAATGAAGTTGATAGTTTTGGAGAGAAAAAAATTGTATCCGCTTTTGGAGGTCATGCTCAGGCTTGTGGGTTTACGCTTCATAAAAATAATGTGGAGTATTTTAAATCGAATGTAAAATCAGCAATGGAAAAAATTTCAGTCGAGTCTTTTGAGTATCATTACGATATCATTGATAAAATATCTTTTTCTGATATTAATTTAGATTTAGTTAAAAAGTTGGATGATTTTTCACCTTATGGACAAGGGTTCTCATTTCCTATTTTTTATTTAGAGTCATGTTACATACGCGGTGGAAAAGTTTTTGGAAATAAGTATCAGGAATCTGTTAAAAATCATGTTCGATTTGAAGTTGAAACAGCTAAAGGACTTGAGAATTATTCATTTTCTTCTGTAGGTTTTAACTTATGGGAAAAATATTGTTATATGAAAGAAAACTCTGTTCCTGATTCTGTTTTTGATTTGATTTTTACCATTGAAATTGATCCAAAAGTTAAAACAACTAAGTTAAAGCAATCGCATATCCGCCTAAATGTTTTGGATATTCGCTTAGGGAAAAAATAAAGTTTTTACTATTATTATCGTTGTGCCGCAAGATGTTCTTGGTATGTTCTACTAAAATGGTGATTGCCATTTTTTTTAGCTACAAAAAATAAGTAAGGTGTTGATATTGGGTTGAGAGCCGCTTCAAAGGCTTGCACTCCAAAAGATGCAATGGGAGTAGGCGGAAGACCTTTATTTTTATATGTGTTGTAGGGAGACTTTATTTCAAGGTCTTTGTAGTAAACTCGTTTTTTGTATGGTTTTCCAAGAGCGTATACAATTGTAGGATCACTTGCAAGAGGCATATTCTTTTTAAGGCGATTATAAAATACAGAAGAAATTTTTGGCATATCATTTTGTTTTCTCGCTTCTTTTTCAATCATTGACGCTAATGTAGATAGTTGATGGCTGGTGAGTTTATTTAATGTGATACGATTTTCAAATGGGTCAATAATATTTTTTTTAAATTCTTTTAACATTACATTTGTAATTATTTTTTTATTCTCATTTTTTCTAAAGTAATATGTTTCTGGAAATAAGTAGCCTTCTAAGCTTTGTAATGTAAAGTTATTTAAGAAGGGGTAGGTGGCGATAAATTCTTCTTTTGCATGATATTTGACATAGTTTGTAAAGTCTTTTTGATTAATAATTTCTTTTTCTTCCAAAGTGCTTGCAATTTGTTGGATAGAGAAACCTTCTGGTATTGTCACTTTTATAAGGTAATAGTCTCCAGAGTCATTGCATAAAATATCAGTAATTTTAGATAGGGACATGTGCGGACTGACAAGAAAGTTTCCAGATCGCAATACAGTTTCCTTGTCTGTTAATTTGAGATAAATTCTGTAAGCTAGTTTTGATTTGATAATATTGTTGTCGTAAAGAATGTTTGAAATGTCTGATGCGTAGCTTTTTTCGGGTATGTGTATCACTTGATTTGCTTGTTGAATTGAGTTTGGGATAATAAACAAGTAGAGTGTCGTGGCTAAAATTAAGCTCAAGCTTATAAAAAAAACTATAACTGAGATATGAAGATGTTTAATATTTTTCATTTAAAGTTCTATTTTGATTTTTATAAAAATAAAAGTCAATGTTTGGTGGGCGGTACTGGAATTGAACCGGTGACCTCTTGCATGTCAAGCAAGCACTCTAACCAACTGAGCTAACCGCCCTAGATGTATTTTATGGTATCACTTTTTTTGATTTTCAGTAAGTTATGGATTGTAACCAGATTCAAAATTTGTTAATCGATTAATTCGTTTTTCAAATTTTGGCGTGTAGTTTAAAAATTCTGCTAATTCAGCTCGTGTAATTAAATTTGAGGCATTTTCTGTTTCTTCATAATCAATAAGTCCAGCTTCGCTTAATACAATTATGGCTTCATCAAGTGTTAGTTCTTGCTCAGGTCTAAATGTGCCATCCGGAAATGCAAACATTATTCCGTTGTTGACTGCGGGTAGAATATAGCGTGCGTAAGGATGGTTTTGCGGTATATCTGTATATAGGTCATTGTCAACTGATTCAGGGATCTCTAATTCTAGGGCGTGTGTAATTAGTTTTGTAATGTATTGTCTAGTGACATTTCTTGTTGGATAAAAATTTCCGTCATCGTCACCAATAATGATGCCTAAAGTTGATAAAAATTCGATTTCTCGTCTGCCTTTTGTTTTAGAGTTTAAATCAGGGTAAGTAATCAATCTAAGTACCCTTATATAGTAGTCAAGATATTTATTATTGATTGTTTCAATTGTCATTTTTACTAAATTTTTGCCTGCTTCCAGTCTAATTGGAATTGCAAATCTATTATTTTTATCTGCTGCAATTGGGTTTTCGTTAATAAAGATATTTTTTACTGTATTTGAAGAGTCTCCCAACATTAATAAGGTTTCATTGTAGTGAACATGTTTGTCTGTTGGAAACGATACAGATGCAAAAAATGTGTCTGAATCTGAAAAATAATTATTGCCAGCTATATCTTTTGCTTCAATAGCAATATTGTATTGAGTTTCTGGAATTATTTGATTTGGTTTTAGATCATTTGGAAATGGAAATGATCCTGTGTAGATGCTGTTGTAGTAAATACTTTTGAATACTTTACTTCTTTCATTTTTTTCTTTTAAAATTTTTGTTTCGTTTAATTTTACTTTTGTATTGTTTATGTTTACAGTTAAGTTAGAAAGTTTTTCATTTGATTGAATTTCAATTTTTAATGTGGAGTCATTTTCAGGTACTACTGTTGTTTTCAATTCTGGTGCTTGTGTATCTGAAATAATATAAACTTCATTTGATTTTGCTGAAAAATCTTTTAACATATCAAATGATTGAATATGAATTTTATTTTCACCTTCTTTGAGTTTTAAATTATTAATTTTCCATTGTCCATATTTATTTGTCAGTGTTGTTCTAAAAAATTCATTATTATTATAAATTCGTATAGAACTATTTTTTGGTCCTATACCGTTTAAGTCGTTTTGTTTTTTTGATGTAATGATAACATCAGCATTGGGATATAAAATGGTTGGACTTTTTGGTACAGATCGACCTAATGATGTTAGGGTAACTAGGTATGAAGGATCTTGTTCCATTGGAAAAATATGTTGAGTATAATTAAAATCTAGTCTAAAACTTACTTTGTAAAAGGGAGGTATCAGATTTATATTATCAAAAATGAGACCTGCTCCGGCGTTAAATTCATCAATTTTGTTTTCATCAACTACAGCAGAAGCTCGGAGATCCATATTGTCTTGAATCTGGCCTTCTAGTCCTACTGAAATTCCTTTTTCAAAACTTGTTAAAAATAGGTTTGTATTATCGTTTACAATATTTGCTTTAAGTCCCATGTAAATTTTTAATGGTAGTAATATTTCACTTGAGGATTCTTCATATGTCATACTTGGGCTGATAATATTTTGTATTGCAAACGCTATTTCTAATCTACTTAAATATTTAAGATTCGTGTTGTACGTACCAATTGTTCCAAGGTCTAATCCAAATGTGTTTGTAGAATATGTATCAACATAGCTTCTTAAAAATTTTAATCCAAGTCCTACGTTTAAAACATCAAAATAAAATTGATCGTATAATGTTGTTCCGAGTGATGCTTGTATAATATTGTAGCCAGCATTAAACGTTCCAATTTGCTCTGGAAATCCATAAAATTCTTTGGTCTCAGGTATGTCAGCTAATGTGATAGATCCTAGCGATAGTGCAAATCCGATTGGAAAATTTTTGATAGTTTCATTTTGTTTTATGTTTACATTAAATTTATGTCCAACATTGAATGTTAAATAATCAAATTCATCCATTATAGTTTGATTTGATAGTGAAAATACATATTCTTCAATGTCACCTGTAATTGCAGGATTCAGTAATACACCACTAATGTCGCCTAAAAGAGCTGGCGTCCCTCCCAGTGATAATTGTCTTGCCCCCATCATGAGTCCTTGGGGATTAGGTATGATAAATGTTCTAGCTGTGATACTTGTTTGAATCATACACATCATACATATCAAATAGATTATTATGTTTTTCATTAGTACACTGCCAACCTTGTTGTTTTAGAATCTAATATTTTATTTGATTCTTTTGCAATAATTTTACAGATATAAAAACCAGGTTTTAAAAATGATTCAGTTAAATTAATTTCATGTGTATTGTTTCCTACAACTGTTGACGTTAGTTCGATGCTTGATTGGTAAACAAGTTGTCCTTGAAAATCATAAATATATAAATCTACATCGGATAGTTGAGTTAAGCTAAATGATAATTTTAAGGGGTCTATATTGTTTATTTTATAGGGGTTGGGGAAGAATAAAGGGTTATCAACTTCAGTATCTAATGACACAAGATAGGAAATAAGTGCAGTTGGTAAATCGTTATTATATAAATCTCTACCATTAATTGTTATGGTCTCAGATGTGTCGTTGACACAAAATTTAAGTTCACCATTTACTTGGTCGTATTCATAAAATCCTTGATTTGAACAATTTAGGCCTGTTGTAGCAGATAAAGTTTGTGTTCCTTGCGTGATAGCAAATGAGCCTTCATCGATACTTTCTTTGTCTTTTAGAGTAACAACAATAATATCTTCTTTTTGGACGGCAGATCCATTTAAAAAATTCGATTTCCCTTCTCTGTATATTTCCAGAGGGGGGTCGATATATGGAGGTAGCTCTGTTGTGTAATCAATATTTTTTGTTAAATCAATTTCTATTAAGTCAGTGTTTGATAGACCTGGTGTCGAGTTTGTTGCCGCCATTTTCCATTCTGATTTAAAATATCTTTCAAAAGTAATTTTTTTATTAGCTTCTCCCTCAATTTCATATTCTATATAGACGTCAACATATCCTTTTCCTGATGTAAATTGAGTTTCATGTTTTGTTCTATAACTAATTGAAAATGTGTCTCCAGGGCCAGTGAAGTTTGAGTTGGGAAGACTAGGTCCTGTAGATTTTACAGATTCAAATTCATAAGATATATCTAATCCATTAATTGATGAGCTATATATTTTAGGTTTGACATCAATAATTCTGATGTTTTTATTACTGGGATTTGTGATGTCAATGTCAATATCAAAATTGTTTTTTGCATTGTCAATTGGATAGCTATCGTTTTGAGTGACCTTTAGAGAAATATTTTGTGAGTTTATAATTTTATCTTGGATTGAAATACTAGCCGCAATTTGAGGTGCTGGAAGATTTCCTCCTGTTACTAGAGTAGTTGTATCCGAGTTGATTACATCTAATTCCATTCTAAAATTTTCATTTGTAGATTCTTGTCCAGCAGAATACAAAATATACAAGGTTGAGAAGCCTTGTGGAATTTCTATATTGGTTAAAGCTGTACAATTGGAACTTTTTAAGAATGTATTTGTTTCAGGACATTCCCATGTAGATGAACTGGTTAAAAATGTATCGTCATTTTCATCAAACGTATTGTTATTTGGATAGTTTCCGCTTGAAGAGTCTAAATATGCCCAAATACGTTTCACTCCTGATGTTATATCGTCTGTAAAGTTATCGTCATCGTTGATTAATTGAAAATATGTTCCTGAATAAGTTTGGTCTGAATGGAGGTCTACTTTGAGCATAGGAATTTTAGTTTGACCTTCATATTCGTGACTTTGTGGTACTGTTAAGTCTTCTACACTTAATACGGAAACATTTGTATTTACTAATGTGAGATTGTCAGTCTCGGGTAGACTTAAAGGATTGTCATCTGATACTCCAGTTGCTTTATAGCTGACATTATATTTTTCAAAATAATATTCGTAATTACTACTAACTGTAATACTTCCAATTGCTGAATTAACATTGTTTCCAACGTTTCCAGGAGGTTGGGTAAATGTCGAACCAAATTCATATACTATGTATACTTTTTTCTCATTATTGTCATTGTAACTTAACGTTTTTATATTTTGACTAATGGATAGATTATCAACCGGAACTTTTGCAAGTGTATTTGTATTCTTATTCGGATCGGTACCTAAAGCTAATTGTCCAATTAGTGTTTCTGTTGTAATAGAAAATGTGTCATCTCCATTATCAGCATATAAATAAATATGTTGAACATCACTGGCTTCATTGTTGGTTGCAAATGGAATGGTTCCTGTGTTTTTAATGTTTATTTGGGTGATAGCTGCATCAGAATTTATTGATTGTAAATAAAATGAAGATATAGGTGCTTTGTCATAAGCTCCATAAAAATCGTTGGTAATTTCAGATTGTAAATTATCAACTGTTAATGCAACAATATCAAATTCATTGGTTGTCATATTTGATGTTGTGAGCCTTACAGTTTGTTTTGAGTCTTCGCCATAACCTTCAATATCATAAATTTGAAATGAAGTGGTTGTAGATTGAGTGACTGATATGTTATCGCCAATGTCGTATAAAATCCAAAAACCATAGCGAGTATTGGCTGTCAGATCGAGAGTTCCTTGAGAGTCTAATCTAACTATATCTGAAGATGTAAAATTGTTTTGTTTTTTTTCATCTATTTTTGATGAGTATTGTCCAGAAGTTCCAATATTAAAACTTGTATTGGTTTCAAGAGCAGGTTCATTATTTGTAAAACTACTTTTATATAAAAATACATTTTGAATTCCATTTTCAATTTCATCGTCAGTTATATCAAATGAATTATCTTCATTAAAAACTGAAATATTAATATTTGAAATGTTTTCACCATATCCAGCAAGTGTGAAATAGGTGACAGGCACTAAAGTTTGACCTGGAAATACTTTTGTTTGTAGATTGTTACTGAAATTTTTTATACTTAATCCTGTGATAGGGATTCCGGTGCGGGGAAAGTTTATTGAGGTTGGATTTGGATGTTGTGAGGTTGTAATCTCATCGACTGTAATATCTGTTTTAAATGTTGATGAATTATGGTTGATAATATAGTTTCCTCCGCTATCTTTTTCACCATAATCAATTTCTTCATTCATTTCATAAACAATAAAATACATGCGGTTTTCAGATGGAATGGTGCTGCCTGTAAACGTAAACGTAAGTGTGTCACTGGTTGTGCCGTTGAAGGTATCGTGAAAAGCAACTCGGAGGTCGTCGGATGAAAATGTGTTTTTTGCAACATTATCGCCTAATAAATTATCTTCATAAATTGAGACACGTTTAAATAAATATTTACCACTAATGTCAGTATTAAATTTGTAATTAGTTGCTGAATTTGTGATTGTTATTGATTCAACATAGTCATTTGCTATATTTGTTTCAAAATTAAGTTTTACTACTGGGCTAATGGCATTTTGAGCAATAGCAGAAACTCCAGCGCTGGAAACTACATTTATTGAGCCAAATGTAGCGGTTGAAAAAAAACAAATTAATATTGTTGTGAATGATGTTATGAAAGGTTTTTTATACCAATTCATTGATTGGTTATTTTTTTCTGATTTAGCAAACATATATTTAGCCTTTAACATTATAAACGATTAAATAATACTTAAAACTTGTATTTTTGAAACTGTTATTTTCTTCCACACTATTAAATTGTTTAAACATTTAATTTTGAATGTCAAAATTGGCAAAAATTTCTTGTACGTCATCATCATCTTCTAAATTTTCGATGAGAGACAAAATTTTTGTTGCATCATCTTCAGAGATAGTGATGTAAGTGGATGGTATTTTTGTTATTGTTGCTGTTGATATTATGAGTTGTTCTTTTTCTAAATTTGTTTTAATTTGTTCAAAAAAAGTTGGCTCGCATGTAATTTCAATAGAGTCATCATCTTTTCTTTCAACATCGTCAGCTCCATTTTCGATTGCAATATCGATAATTTTATCGGTATCAGGATTGTTTTCTAAGATAATTAATCCTTTTGTTTCGAATAAATATGACACAGCTCCTTTTTCTGCCATATTTCCTCCACTTTTATTAACAATGGTGCGAACATTGGAAATTGTTCTATTGACATTGTCAGTTAGTGTTTTGATTATGATACCAACGCCATGTTGGGCGTATGCTTCGTATTCAATTTCGCTTAGATTTGTGTCGTCACCGCCACCAGCACCTTTTTGAATGGCTCTGTTGATGTTGTCGTTGGGCATGTTTGCGCTTTTTGCATTTTGTAAGGCTAGCCTTAATCGGGGATTCATATCAGGATCTTGGCCACCAAGTTTAGTTGCCATCATAATTTCGCGAGCTAGTTTTGAGAAAATTTTGCCTTTTTGGGCATCTGTTTTAGCTTTTTTATGTTTAATACTAGACCATTTATTGTGACCTGCCATTGATTTCACCCAAATTTATTGATCTTTTGACTTATAAAAAATTTTTATTGATTTATTGAATTTTATAGTTTAATAACTTTTTTGTAAATTGTTAGGTAATCTATTATGTTAATTAACCAACACTACGAGCCTTCTTTTCACCTACATATTCAGAAATGACACCTTGAGCTTCAAGTTCGTCCATAATTCGTGCTGCTCTGTTATATCCAATTCTAAGTTTACGTTGCAAATATGATGTTGATGCATATTTTGTATTTATAATTAATTGCTTTGCGTCTTCAAATAGCTCATCTGTTTGAGAATCTTTTTTTCCTTGTGTATCGTCTTTTGCAAGTGGTTCAACTTCAATTATTTCACTTAGATAATCAGGTTTCTTTTGTGCTTTCAGATGACTTACTACTTTTTTTACTTCTTCTTCGCTTACAAAAACCCCTTGGACTCGAGTTGGTTTAAAAGTGCCAGATGGTGAATAAAGCATATCGCCTTTACCCATTAATTTTTCAGCTCCTCCAATGTCTAATATAGTTCTTGAGTCAATTTGAGATTGTAAATAAAACGAAATTCGTGATGGGACGTTTGCTTTGATTAGACCTGTAACGACATTTACACTTGGTCGTTGTGTTGCAATGACTAAATGTATTCCAGTTGCTCTTGCCATTTGCGCCAATCTACAAATAGTTTGTTCGACGTCTTGAGATGCAACCATCATTAAATCTGCTAATTCATCTATGATAACAACAATGTATGGCATTTTTTTATAGGTGTCTTCAGACTTATCTTCAGCATTATTAAGATCTTTTCCAAGTTCAATTTTTTCTTCATTTTCTTTTACAAAATTGTTAAATCCAGCCAAATCTTTTACTCCAACTTTTGAAAAGATTTCGTATCGTCTTTCCATTTCAACAAGTGCCCATTTCTTTAATGTTGCAGCTGCTTTGTTTGGATCGGTAACAACGGGAGCTATTAGGTGAGGGATTCCTTCATATAGGCTTAATTCAACTTTTTTTGGATCTATCATTAAAAACTTTACATCATCTGGATGAACTTTCATCAAAATTGATAAAATAATGGTGTTGATACAAACACTTTTTCCTGAACCAGTCGCTCCTGCAATTAGGACGTGTGGCATTTTTGCTAGATCCATTAAAATGCAGTCGCCAGTAATGGTTTTTCCCATACCAGCTGATAATGTGGGTTTTGAATAAAAATCTGTTTCTTCCATAATGGATCTAAGGGTTATCATTTGAATATTCGCATTGGGAACTTCTATGCCAATTAATGCTTTACCTGGTATTGGTGCTTCAATTCTAATGTCTGGAGCTGCAAGTTTTAGTGCAATGTCTTTTGATAATCCTGTAATTTTACTAATTTTAACGCCTTCACCTGGTTGTAATTCAAATCGTGTTACAGACGGGCCAGGAGTAATATTTACAACTTTGGCTTTCACATTAAAACTTTGTAAAGCTTCTTCTAAAATAGCGGCTTGTTCAACTCTTTTTTTCGTTTGATTTTTGATAGAGTCTGGTTTGGTGCTGCTTTGGTTTAAAAAAGTAATGGGAGGATATTGATAGTCTTCATAAGTTGAGTCAACTGTGTTTAGTGCTGTGTTAAGAGTTGGGCTAGGAGGATCAATCACATTAGGTGTAGAGTCTTTTTTTGTAGTGGTTGTTTCATGATTATTTACATCTTGTATTGGCTCAGATTCAGTTTGAGATTCAGGTTCAGGTTCAGTTATTATTGCTTCAGATATAGTTTCATCTAGAGGATTAACAAAGGTGGTGTTTTCTAGAGGATTATCAAGAATGGGCTGAGAAATGTTAGAAAGAGATTTTGGCAAGTTAAATGTATTGGGGATAATCGTTGACTCTATTTCGGAAATGGAATGGTGGTTTTTTGTATTGTTTAAAGAGGGAGAAGGGCGTTTTTCAATTTTAATATCATCTAGGTATGACGGATTGTTTTGTTCGTAATATCGAATTTGTTTTTTTTGAAAAAATAAAAAATGAATTAATTTTCTTTGAAATGGGATAGAGTCATTGTTGACATGGATTTCGTTTGTCAGATTAGTAATAAAGTTTTTGATTTGTTTTAATAGAAAATGAAAACTTTTTTTAAGATGTACTAACACATTTTTTGATATGAGTATTATTGAAACACACAAACTCATGAACCAAAATAGTCGACTTACTTTGTGATCAAAAAGTACAATTGAACTGTTATAAATAAAAGATCCTACATACCCTAATTGAGTTTTTGCATCTAATAATGTTACAGAGTTTAAATTTTGAAAATGAATTAATGAGACGGCCTGAAAAATAATACTTAAAAATATAAATTTTTCAAACTTACTTTTCTTTTCAACTAGTATGACTAGTCCAAAAACTAAAAAAAAGTATGGTAAAAACTCTGTTCCAATGATGCCAAAAAATCGTAAAGAAATAGCGTCTAAAAGCAGTCCGATAAGTTGTGTGGAATTTGGATTTTGTTGGTAAATTAAAAAAAGAATTCCAAGAAATAAACTTCCAAAACTTAAGATTATTTTTGTGTTGAAACTTGATGCAGATGAGGTGATAGCGACAATTTTACTGTTTTTTTTAGATGTGGATTTGCTTGATTTAGATTTTCTTGATTTTGTGGATTTTTTTTTCATTTCTTGAAAATAGTAACATTCACTAAAAACTTCGGCAAATCTAATATTTCAATTTTTTAAATTAAAAGTATTTTAGTCCTAGTCTAACTTTGTTAAAATGTTTCATTATGGTTATTGAAAAAATATTAAAGCTTTTTTTAGGCGATCCCGACAAGAAAATGTTGACACAATATAACACAATTGTGGCACAAGTTAATGCTTTGGAGGACCAGTATAAAACACTTTCTGATGATGAATTAAAAGCAAAAACATTGTTTTTTAAAAAGCAATTAGCGGCAGGTAAAACCCTTGATGAGATTCTTGTAGAGGTGTTTGCTACTGTCAGAGAGGTGTCTGACAGATTACTTGGAATGCGGCATTTTGATGTCCAATTAATTGGTGGGGTTGTGTTACATCAAGGTCGTATTGCTGAGATGAGAACAGGCGAAGGTAAAACGTTGATGTCTACTTTGCCAGCTTATTTGAATGCGTTGTCTGAAAAAGGTGTTTATATTGTTACTGTCAATGATTATCTAGCGAAACGAGATAGTGAATCGATGGGGAAAATTTTTAATTTCTTAGGTGTTAGTGTCGGGTTAATTCAGTCTGGAATGGATTCAGAAGATAGGCTTAAGGCCTATCAATGTGATATTACTTATGGAACAAACAATGAATTTGGGTTTGATTATTTACGAGATAATTTAGTTGGATCTATTTCAGATTGTTGTCAGTCTAGACGTCATTTTGCCATTATTGATGAAGTTGATAGTATTTTGATTGATGAGGCTCGTACTCCTTTAATTATTTCTGGTCCAATTAAGGATTCAACAAAGAAATTTAAAACCATTGCCAGTGTTGCAAAAAAACTTAAAGTTGATACACATTTTACTGTCGACGAAAAAAATAAAAATATTGTTTTGACTGATGACGGTATTACTGAAGTTGAAACAGCTTTGAATTTACCCGATATATTTTCTGTAGCAAATATGGACGCAGCTCATATGACTATTCAGTGTTTGAAGGCATTACACTTATTTAAGAAAGATGTTGATTATGTCATTAAAGATGGTCAAGTAGTTATTGTTGATGAATTTACAGGTCGATTAATGGAAGGGCGTCGATATTCTGATGGGTTACACCAAGCTATTGAAGCTTGTGAAGGGTTGGCAATTGAAAATGAAAGTCAGACCCTTGCAAGTGTTACATTTCAAAATTATTTTAGAATGTTTCCCAAACTTGCTGGGATGACGGGAACAGCTGTAACTGAGGCTGCAGAGTTTGAAAGTATCTATAATTTATCGGTGGTAGTTATTCCAACAAATAAACCGATGATTCGTGATGATTTAGCCGATGTTATTTATAAATCAAAAACTCAAAAATATAATGCTATTGTCAAGCAAATTGAAGAATGTCATAAAAAAGGACAGCCTATTCTTGTTGGAACCATTGCCATTGAAACATCTGAATTGTTATCAACCATGCTTAAGAAAAAGGGAATTCAGCATCATGTTTTAAACGCAAAACATCATGAGCAAGAAGCCGACATTATTAGTCAGGCTGGGCAGTTAGGAGCTGTCACTATTGCAACTAATATGGCAGGAAGAGGAACTGATATTGTTTTGGGAGATGGTGTTAAAGAACAAGGAGGATTGTTTGTTATTGGTTCGGAACGCCATGAATCAAGACGAATTGATAACCAATTAAGAGGACGATCTGGTAGACAAGGTGATGCTGGAACGTCAAAATTTTTCGTAGCATTAGATGATGAATTAATGCGATTATTTGCATCAGATCGTATTGTGAAATTAATGGAGATGCTGAACTTTCCTGATGATATGCCTATTGAACATAAAATGATTTCAAAATCAATTGAACGTGCTCAAATTAAAGTTGAAAAACATCATTTTGGAATTAGAAAGCAAATTCTAGAGTTTGATGATGTCATCAATAAACAACGAGAAACTATCTATAAAGTTAGGTTTCGTATTTTGGCAAAAAATAATTTAGATGGGTTGTTTAAAGAACATTCTAAAAAACTCATTAGTCATATTATGAGAGCTTATCCTGAAAAGGAATTGGAAGATAAACAACTTAGAGCTGAATTGGTTAAAGAGTGCCAGCAGTTTTTTCCAATTAAAAATTTAGATGAAATCATCGATAGGTTTTATAAAAAATCTGATTTTATTGATCAATTTGTTGATGCTATGTTTTCGTTTTATTCTTTCAAAAAAAATGAGCATCCTGAGGGTGTATTTGAAGAACTTGTAACAAAGCGTATTTTTTTAACAGCTCTAGATCGCAAGTGGATGGATCATTTGTATAGTATGGACATATTAAGAGAGGGAATTGGTCTTCGAGCGTGGGGACAACGAGATCCATTAATGGAATATAAACGAGAAGCTTTTGAAATGTTTAAAGAGCTTGATTTGGCAATTTTAGAAGAATCTATCACTACAATCAATCGGGCGAATTTGGTTAAACGAGATGATGTAGACCTTGCTCCTGTCAATTTAGATACTGTTCAATTGAATAAATCACAAGAGAAGGATTCTTTTCAAAGTAACAAGAAATTAGGGCGAAATGATAAAGTTGTTTTGGAAAAAAATGGTGTTCAGAAAACAGTCAAATGGAAGCATGTTGATCCATTGGTTCAGGATGGTTGGGTACTTTTTAATTAGATAGGAGATTGGTATGAGTGATTTTGAAAATGAATTTAAAGATTATGTAAACAAATTTTTTTTGTTAGGAGACTATCTTTGACATAGACCATGTCAAACAAGAAGTTAAAAACAAAGAAGTTGAAATTAGTGATGATAGTTTTTGGGTAGATAATCCAGATTCTCAAACTATCTTGTCTGAATTAGCAAAGAAAAAAAATTTATTAGAAGACTATAGTACTTTAGAGTCTCAAAAGAAAGATATTGAAACATTTTTTGAATTGATTAAAGAAGACGATTTATATCGACAAGATTCCTCTTTAAATGATGAGTATAAAGAAGTTTTTGAAATATTTAAGTCTAAAATTGATGTCTTGGAAATTACAGCTTTATTATCTGGAGACTATGATCGCTACGATGCCATATTTTCTATTAATTCAGGTGCAGGTGGAACAGATGCTCAGGATTGGGCTCAAATGTTGTTGCGAATGTATGTTCGATGGTTTGAAAAAAAAGGATATTCTTTTGAAATTTTAGATGAAATGATGGGCGATGAAGCTGGAATTAAGTCGGTAACAGTTCATGTTAAAGGTGAGTTCGTTTTTGGGTTGTTAAAGCAAGAAATTGGTGTGCATCGATTGGTTAGGTTATCACCTTTTAATGCTAATAATAAACGTCAAACATCGTTTGCCTCTGTTGATGTAATTCCTGATATTAAAGATAATCTTGGAGAGTTAACTATAGATCCAAAAGAATTAAAAATAGATACATTTCGAGCTAGTGGTGCAGGTGGGCAACATGTTAATAAAACAGATTCGGCAGTGCGAATTACACATTTACCTACTGGGTTAGTGGCTACATCTCAGGCAAGTCGATCGCAGTTAAGCAATAAAGAAACGGCTATGGGAATATTACAATCTAGATTGATTATGTTGATGAAAGAAAAGCATATTTCAAAAATTCAAGATCTGCGTGGGGATGTCATAAGTAACTCTTGGGGAAATCAAATTCGATCCTATGTTTTGCATCCTTATAAACTAGTTAAAGATTTGCGGACAAACCTTGAAACTAGCAATGTAATGGATGTTTTGGATGGTGATATTGATGACTTTATTCATTCAAAATTTCGATTTAAAGAGTATATATAAATTAAACTAAAAAAAAATTATTAATTGAGCTAAACTTAATAATATGGCTGAAAATAAGTATTTTAAATTAATTTTTTATGTAATTTTATTTATTGCGTTTATTACTAGTTTTACAGTAACAATTAGACGATTTCATCATGAAAATTTGACACATACAGTTGAAACGGTTATGTCATTAAATGAGCTAGAGCAATTGGCTTTGCGTGCTAGCGAAGATATTGATAATGTGCTTAGACGTGTTAAAGAGGAAGGACATGTTACAACAATCAGTTTGCAAGAAGAAACACTTTATGATTTAGTCAATGAAGGTCGAATTTCAGTCTTGCAAGGATCAGAAATTATTAATTTATATCGAATAGGACATATTAATCGATTTTTACTTCAAAATTTATATAAACAACAAAAACCAAAACCAGATCATTTTTATATTATTAGTGAAAAAAGAGAGGATTTCGAACTTGTTCGATCGTTTTTGAGTGTCGAATATGGTGAAAATAAGGTTAGGCGAATAGGGACGCAATCTATCTTAGAAGTCTTGGACATTAAAGAAGATTTGATGTCTTTAGGATTAGGAATATCGTCTTCAGATCTTAATAAAGTGAAGTCTATGGGTTTTAAAACAGTTGTTCGTTTAAAAAACTCTAATCGATTAAGTGAGGAACTAGTTAAGCAAAAATTATCAAGTTTTACAGACTTATCTCCTGAAAGTATTGTTTTGTTTGATGGAGATTCTGTTTTGGGGTATCCCACAGAATTAAATCTTGTGATCGAAAAAATGAAAGATAAGCAACTTCATCTAGGTGTTGTAGAATTTTTTGATCAGTTAGGAATGTCAGTTTTATCAAAAAATTTATATTACAATTTGAAACAAGTTCATAGTGTTTCAGCTGATGAAATGCAGGTATATTCAGAACGAAAAATTTTAAATCGATATTTACGAGCAGCTAAGGAAAGAGGGATTGATTTGCTTTTTGTTCATCCTTTATATAAAAAGTATGAAGTTATGGAATTAGTTGATTACAATATTAAATTTCTTGATACACTTCATACGCGATTAATTAAAAAAGGCGTTGATATCAGTTCGTTAGCTCAATATCCTATGCAACAATATGAATCTGCCAAAACATGGGAATTGATGATTATTAGTGTGGCTGTGTTTAGTATGATTATTTTATTTGTAAGTTATTTTGTATCGTTTTCTTTAGGTCAATTATTGATGTCTTATGTTATTTTTTTGGGGGTAATGTATTTTACTTACTTTTTTAATTATGGTCATATATGGAACAATATGATGGCTCTTTTCTCTGCCACACTGTTTCCTTGTTTAGCTATTATTTCTCAATTCCCTCAAAAAGTTATTCAAGATGATTGGATGACTCGTTTTTTAAATATGTTTGGGTATCTAACTAAGATGATTTGTATTTGTATTGTAGGTGCGTTTTTTGTTGTAAGTTTTTTATCAGATTTGCAATATTTGGAACATGTTAATTCTTTTTTTGGTGTTAAATTTTCCTTTGTATTGCCTTTATTTATTGTTGGATTGTTTTTCTACTTAAGCCCAAATCGAATTACATCATTAATGTTTGTATTTAAACGATTGTATTATGCACCTGTTCGAACTGCGGGATTATTATCGATGATGTTTATAGTTGCTTTTGTCTTAATTTTAATTTTACGTAGTGGAAATTCGTTTGTATTTCCTACATTTGGTTTTGAAGCTCAGTTTCGATCGTTTTTAGAAAATGTTTTCTTTGTTCGACCACGAACTAAAGAATTTATTATTGGGTACCCATTTTTGTTATTAACGTTTTTGTTTGTAGATAAAAAAATTAATCGATCATGGATTTGGTTTTTCAATATTATTGGTGTAGTTGCTTTAATTTCATTGATTAATTCTTTTTGTCATATTCATACACCATTAAATATATCGTTATATAGAACGTGTTTGGGGATTGTTCTTGGATTAGTGTTTACTTTTTTATATTTAGGTCTATATTTAGTTCTAGAAAGAGTATTTAAACGATTTACTTAAGGTATTATGGCTGAAAATTTTGATGATATCGTTGAACGATTTCAACATGTATTAGGTATTGTATTTAACAATAAAAGCTTATTGAAAGAAGCGTTAACGCATAGTTCGTATGTTAAACATAAGCAATCTCATATGTCTCATAATGAACGCTTAGAGTTTTTTGGTGATTCTGTATTAAAGTTTGTGATTAGTGAATATTTATTTACCAAATACTCCCACTTACCTGAAGGTGAATTGTCTAAAATGAGGTCTAAAATTGTATCAGATCAATTTTTGACTACATTGGCTATCGATATAAAGTTAGGGTCTTTTTTGGTGATGTCGTTCGGAGAAAGAAAGTCAGGTGGGTATCAAAAAGACAGTATTTTAGCTAATGCATATGAAGCGTTATTAGGGGCTATTTATTTGGATCAGGGAATGGATGTTGTTAAAGAATTTTTTCTTGATTCATATTTAAAATTTTCTAATTTAATCCATTCTGGCGATTTTGTTGATCATAAAACTTTACTACAAGAATTATGTCAAAAAAATAAGCTTGAATTGCCAGTTTATAAAATTGTAAGAGAAGATGGTCCAGATCATGAAAAAATATTTCATATCGAAGCCACTGTACAAATTGATGATGTTCATTTTATTTCGCAGGGTGATGCGTACAATAAAAAGAGGGCAGAACAACAAGCTGCTCAACATATTCTAGACATGATGTCTTTTTACAAATATCGTGATTTATCGTTATTGTCTTAAATGTAAAAAAATTGTAACCAGTCGTTCTTGGTTAGTCAGTAATCAACGATTTTTTTGTTCAGAGTGTAAATATATGTTGGTATATTTTGGACGTGAAGCCGTTAGCATGTCTTCTGAAACGATGTTTAGAGATTACGATTTAAAACATCAGTATAATCCACTTTCAGATTATAAAGGGCGTTACAAAAATTATATTAATGCATTTCCATCTGAAGCTGTGTTGGAATGTGAAGATATTTTAAAATATAGTCCTAAACATATTGATCCATTATTTTTTTTGGCACGCTATTATTGTGCAAAACAAGATTTTAAATCGGCATTAAATCATATTAAGAAAATTTGTCTTGTTGATCCTAATCATATTGAAACGCTGAAATTGCAGTTAAGTATTTTTATGTTTAAACAAAAATATAAGTTGATGATTCCTGTACTAACTCGACTTGAGGCATTAGATACAGATAAATTTGAGATCTATCATCAATTTGCCATTGTCTATTTGGCGCTAGAACAGTATGATCAATCGATACATTATTTTTATCAAGCGTATCATTTAACAGAAAATGATTTGGTTCAGAAAAAAATTAAATTGATTATTCGTCGTTTACATCATGAATTAGAATCGACTTAAGGTTCTTTGAAACTATTTTTATCTTTATTCTTTAAAAAATGTGATGCTTTCTATATAATAGAGTTTCTTTGTTGGGGCGTGGCCAAGTGGCAAGGCAGCGGGTTTTGGTCTCGCGATCGTTGGTTCGAATCCAGCCGCCCCAGCCATTCAGGATCATCTGATTAATGTTTGATTTAAATGAAATAAAAAATTTATTTGTATATAGCTATCAATTTGTTGATGATTTTTCGAGCATAATAGACCCTCTTGTGTTTGAAAGTGAAGAGTTTGATTCTCGTCATATTAAAACGTACATGGCTTTGCTAACGGCCCTATTTATTGAAAAAGGGTGGGAGGGTGATGGTGATATTGGATTAATTTGGATTCCACCATTTATTATTGGAGATGATTCGTTTAATGGATTTGGTTTTCATGTCTGGCACGTTAAACAGTCAAATAATGGCACATCTTTTCTTGCTTCTCCAATACGATTAAAGGAGAGATTTAAAATAGACGCAGATTATTTACAATTAGTTTAAAAGCATGATAGATCAATTGTTAGAAATAAACCTGAATGACATTTTTGAGCTTTTAAGAGGCTGTTATTTTCTAATGAGCCGATTATTTAGCCTTTTAATTTATTATTTACTCAATATTTCAATCATTAAGTTGTTTATCACAATTGGGTTGGTTGGGTTTACTTGGAAACAGCTAGAAGAACGCACAGCACAAACTCTCATAGAAGAAATAAAAAATGAAAAGGCTCTAAAAAATCGCATCATAATGATACTTTTTTTGTTGTTAACGGGCGTATTATATCTTGGAGTATTCTATTACCTTTATTGTGTTTTTTAAAAAGCTGACAGTAGTTCTCAAGAATTAAAAGCTTCATTGTTGATAGTCAAAGTGGGGCAAAATTTTTTGGTTGATTCTAATTTTTATCTCTAGTTGCTTTGGTGATAGGTTTCTTTTTCGCCATATGTCCTTATAAAAATCTTTTTCCCATCCATTGATCCACTTTTTATCGTAAGCAATTTCAATAGTTTCGGAATTGCATGATTTCTCTATATCTTGATGAAGTTTTTTCATAGATTGAAATAGTTTGTCAGATGGTAAACCTAAGAATTTTTTGACACAGCAGTTTCCAACCTGAGCTATGCTTTCATTTCGCTGATTTTTAATAATGCAGATTTCAATAATAGGGAAATGACCACACAAGCATGCTTCAGCTTCATCTGCTCTATAGATATGTTCTAAATCCCATTCGAGTTTAGCTTCATCCCATATATTGGATTCTGATCTCTCAATAATTTCCTTAGTAAGTTTATATCCCATTGTTTTAACCAGATGTTTTCGAAAAATTGGATAAGTATAGCATTCTACGCTACCCTCAAGCCACTCCACTCCCAAAAGTAAGATTCAAGGAGCGTAATGTTTTCCTGTTTGGTCAGCCATATTTCTAATTTTGATTCTTCCACATCTACTTTCGTACTTAAATCACCCTGTAAAACAGGTTCGAATATGCAATTCAACACCCTAACCTCTGGTGCCAAGGCTTTTAAGATTTCAAATGGCCGACTGAGCTTAATGAATAGGTTTTTATCCTTAAGTAAGAGGTTCGAACCTAATGCTTGGATGATTTCTTTTTTCTCGGTGATGGTGCCGTTTTCAAAACGGGTTTTGGCTGTTTTAGCGAAGCTTAATAGGTTGTCGGCTCGTTCTAGCCATGTATTGGCTCTGTCTTGCGTATCGTTTAATAAATCCATAAAGTGGGCTTTTTCTTTTAACAGTTCATTTTTTCGTTGGGTAAATTCTTCGGGTTCGATTTCATTATTGAGTCTCATTGTAAAGAGAGTATCCAGTTTACGATTCACTAAACTTAGATTTTCTTCATGGCCTTTGATGAGGTGGTTTCGATCTACTTGCTCTTTGTCTTTCTCCTCTTTAAGTGTTTTGATTGCCCAGTTGTGAAATTCTTCTGGGATTTCGATTGAGCCTAATAGGTCTGCTAGTTGTTGATCGAGGTTTTCTTCTCTGATCGATTTTTGTGAGCAGTCTTTTTGGATTTGTTTCGTACAGTGGTAGTAGGTGTAGTTATGAACATTCCCGTTCTTTTGCTTTTTAGTCTTCTTTTCGGCGGTAACCATTGCGCCACACTCACCGCATCGGATTAAGCCAGTGAATGGGAAAATTCGGTAATTTGGGCAAGATTTATACTTACCAGAGATAATCTTTTGAGTGATATCAAACTCTTGTTTACTAACCATCGCCTCGTGCTTCCCCTCATATAGTTCATCATTCCAAAGAAAATGACCGTAATAGAATGGGTTTTTAAAAATGTAGTGGAATTGGCTTTTGGCTAATTTTTTGCCTGTTTGGGTTCTTAATCCCATTTCATGAGCGATTTCTCGAAGTTTATCAACGGAGTACTGCTTTTCGATGAGTAAGTGCCAGTATTTTTTTAGGATGTAAAAGGTCTTTTCGTCTTTGTAGATGGGTGGTTTTCCTGGCTCTTGGTATTTGTTGTTTAAATAGCCCAGTGGTGGCTTATGGGGAATCCAGCCTTCATCTATTTTTTGGCGTTGGCCACGTTTGACATTGACGCTTAGATCGATGACGTATTGGTTAGCCATTCCGAACTCTAGGTTCATCATGAGTACATTATCTGTGGGGTAATAGCTTCTTTGATAGGTTTGGATGTGTTGAATAACCCCTTGTTGAAGCATCCAGTTGATATTGCCACCGTCTACGGGGTTTCGTGCCAAGTGGTCTAGCTTCCAACAAATGATTCCTTGAGCATGTCCTTGGTGAATTCTAGCCAGCATGTCGTTGAAGATAGAGCGACCTGGTTCTTTGGCCGATCGTTCTTCGATGAAAATATCAGCGATAGTAAGGCCGTGTTGGGTAGCTAGTTTTTTAAGTTTTTCGAGTTGAGCTGGGATGGATGCGACTTGGCGGTCTTCGGATTCTGAAGATTTTCTAGCATAGATAAAGTAATTTGATTCTTGTTTCATTTTCATGTTGCTCTCATTATACCAAAGAAGCATCAATCATAGGATTACCGTCGTGATTTCAACTCATCAAGCAACTCGTCATCTGAATAATTTTTAAGAGCTTCAATGTGTGAATTAGTATCTTCAAATCGCATTTTTGAAATAACCTCATTGACCCTAATTACATCCATATTGCCATAAGAAAACGTTGTCCCAACGTTCTCATGCCCAACATTTTGACTCACGGCTTTTCGTTGTTCTTCGGTTCGACAATGCTTTCTAGCTTCGGCAATAGACGCATGACGGAATTTGTGAGGTGAATAGTAATCTAGCTCAGCGTCTTTCATTCGGCGTTCAAAAATTTTGAGAATGGCACCTTCTCCTTGCCAGAATACGGGTTCAAAGGAGGTTCCCTCAAAACAAACATCATCTATAGCCCTATGTTGCAGTTTAGTCCGAGGGAATAACGGGGCTAGATCATCGAATAACTTTTCTTCTTTGAGGTACTTCGCCCAGTCCAAAACATAGCTTAATAGCTCCTTATCAAAACTAAATAATGTCGTAACAATCTGCTTGGAGAATTTTGTTTGAACACCTAGCTTTGGGTCTTGGAACACTTCAAGTGTACTTGGATCAAAGCATTTTATGGGCAACGAAAAGATTGCCGACACACGCATGGCACTTAACATGTGAAAAGCGATTAATGCCTGGTCACGCCGATCTACATCATTTTGTATATTTATCAATCTACAAAGTGTTTTGACATAGGCCAGGCTTGGGTATTTGGTTTGCTTGACACTGGTGGCCACTCTGGATTGTTGCTTATCCAGTTTAAGCAATTGGACATCAAAGGCATTGATTCGAGACTTGTATCCTGTTTGTCCCGATAACCATAAAAAGAACGATCGGATGTGCCGTAAATGATGGTACTGGGTTGTCAGTGAAATGGTTTTTGATGTTCCTTTTTTCTTTTGTGACCCAAGCCACTTTTTAAAGGCTTTTGCTTGTCTCACTGAATAGTTGGCGTAGTCGTCGTCTTTGGTGAATTCTTCGTATTTCCAAATGGCTTTTTCAACACATTCGATGGTCTTATCTGAATACCCTTCAGCATCCTTTAACCACTCAAAATATTTACGCATAATTTTTTCGTTTTTGGGTTTGTACTTCTTCATTTTTTAACCTCCAGTTTTTCAAGTTGTTGTTGTCAGTGTTTACGAGGGATTTACAGGACTGAATTAATCTAGTCACAGGCATTCCTAAGATCATCTTCCGAGGTTTTATTGACTATAGCCCAAAAATCGTTGATCTCCTTTAGAATATGCTCCAGACTTCTTTCATAATTCTCTCTTTCTTTATCCGAATATGCACGATTATGGGCAATGCAGTTTCGAAAGGTTTCGATAGACTGAAGCGAATCTTTAATTGAGGCAATAAAATCATTGTGTTTTTCATTTTGAATTCCTCTAGCTGTTAATTGATTTTGGAGTGCTTTAAAATTTTCAGAGGAAGTTATGGCTGAAATAACGTCGTCATTTCCGATTGGTTTTAACGCATGATGATCAAGTTTGATGTAATCACTAAAAAGCAGGTGAAAAAACTCATTTTCAAATAAAGGTTTGAGTGTCTCTTCTCGTTTTGAGGTACTGTCTTTTGTGTGTAACCGATCTGACTTTGGTTTGTGCTTGAACTCTGATAATACATCATACGGGGCATTAGGATAGCGATTCAAAAAAATGAAGGTTAAGACTTCTCTTAGTTTCATTTCGATATCAAAAATATCCTGGGTGTGCTGAGCATAGTTGTTTTTCATGTGGGCATCATGAAATTTACCTACCCATTGAATAGCATCTTCGCTTCGTAGTGTATCTACAAAATCGTTTATGAAGCCTTGGGAAACATTTTGTAATTGGATTGAAAAACCTGCTAGGCCGATAGTGTTGGTTTTGTATGTGTAGTCAAATTCAATAAATACCTCATCCGAAAAGTCACAATCAAATGAAACTAGTTCTACATCGTAATGATTGCTTTGAGTTGCTTTTAGTGCTGATTCTATGGTGGATTGAATAGTGCTGTGGTGATCTGGGGAATAACTAGCTTGAAAGGATATTTTCATATTTCTTTACCTAAGATTATTTTTTCAACCTGGGCTTTGGCAGCTTCTAGGGTTTCTTTGGCTTGTTGCTTTAAAACCTCCAATTTGTCGATTCTGGTTTGGACTTCATTTGCAATTTTTTCCTGAATATCAAGAGGCGGCAATGGTATTAAAACTGTCTTAATGAGTTCAATATTTAAGTTTTGAACTACCCCGCCTAAAGTTAGCCTTTCAAATAATGTGTACATAAGCTTTGAGCGTAGCAAGCTAAACATAAAGTCTTTGTTAATCTGTTGTTTTTCTTTGAAAACAAGCCAGCCATCATGAATACAACCCGTTGTGTCCATGATATATGGGCGTCCAAAACTCATGGAATTGGATAGAATAAAATCACCAGGCTCAACCATTCGAGAATACTTGACGCCTTCTTTAATGATCTTTTCCTTAGTTGTAGAAATAAATTTTTGAACCCCTTTAGTATCACCGATTTTAATCCAATTGATGCCGTTCTGATCCTCAGTGAGAAATTTTCGGATGGGGCGAGGTGACCCACCTCTATTTATTTCAAATATTTCTGATAACTTTTTGAGCTCATATTTTGAGTTTTCCAGTTTGATTTGTTTGGCTTTTGGATCATGAAAACCAACGTCTAACCTGTCTTTCTCCACCTCACTAGCCCTCACCGAAAAACACATCTTATGCTCAAACTCGGGCAATTCAATCCCAAGCTCACTCAATACATACTTATCAATCGAATCTAAAAGGCGTTGGGCTTCGGTTTCTTTTTGTTTTTTAGTTTGTTCCGCTTTTTCAATGATATGAAGAATTTCAGGGGAAAATACAATAGGTATCGATTTTAGAGCTTCATAATCTAATGCTGGTCTTGTTCCTCCAGTAGAACGACGAGAAGCCAATTGTTCGCCGATATCTGTGTTTAAATATGCTGCAAGATAGGTGCTAATTTCTCTACTTTCTGTTTTTATTCTGACAATATGCTGATTGATGTTGCCTTTAAACCCTTTTGGAGGAACTGAAGCCACTGCCATACGGCCAACACCAGTTATCTTGATAAGTAAGTCATCTTGATCGACTTGGCTACGTTTAAGAAGATTTTCATGAGTTTCTAAGTTGATATATTTTACAGAATCTAAATCACATTGACCGGAAGTCAAAAGGTTTTACACCCTTAAAAAAGGAATTCCTTGGCTATCATCTTCCGTATAATAAAGTTCTGGTGAACTTTTGCTTGGGGTTGCTCCTCCCGCAATAGATACTATATAGTCACCCAGCGTTTTTGTGGTTAAGTTTGAAATTTTTTCTTCCAAACTTGTGTAGTTTGGGTGATAGAAATCGACATCAAGCCGTTTTTCTATTTTGTTTTTACTGGTACTAAAACACCGCATCAGCTATCCCCCTTAGGCAACTGCTTCACAACCCTATCAAAATCTCCGTCCTCGGCATCTTTAATGCGCTTCACTTCTTCATGAAACGCCTCATATTCTTGTTCAGCCAAGGCAATCGCCACATCATGTGATACTTTGCCCGCATTTTCTAAAATATCTCGCTCATTAAACTGCAAAAAGGCATCTAACTTTTGCACCCAGTCTTTCATGGTCATCGCTTGCTTGTTTTTGGCCTGCATTTCGGCGTAATCTAAATACATGGTTACAATACGGTTTAGCTGGTCGAGTTCGTCTTCATTCAAGTAGTTTTTGGCAATGCTGACATCAGACTTTCGAATCATCCCTTTTGGCGCCTGTTTCCACGTATTCAACCCCATATTAGGCTTACTTCGATCTGCGCGGCCTTGAATCAATTCCGCAGCCGTTTGACGAGTTACCGCAAAATGCAATTTGTTTTGAACGGTAGCAAAAAATGTTTTGCTAGTTTCATGGGCTGGGTCATAATCGGTACTACACTGTGCATAAATATCGGTGATCTTTTGATAAAAGCGTCGCTCGCTAGATCGGATATCGCGGATACGGGCAAGTTGTTCTTCAAAATAGTCTTTTCCAAACGGCTGGTTTGGGTTTTTGAGGCGCTCATCATTCATCGTGAAACCTTTAATGATGACCTCTTTTAACCGTTCCGTTGTCCAAATGCGAAACAAAGTCGCATTTCTGGAATTAACCCGATAGCCGATTGAAATGATGGCATCCAAGTTGTAAAATTCAACCTTCCGAGTGACTTCACGATCCCCTTCTTTTCGAACTTGTGCAAAAAATGCACACGTTGCCTCTTTTTGAAGCTCTTCTTCAGCATAAATGTTTTTAAGATGCTTGGTAATGACACTACGGTCTACATCAAACAATTTGGCGATTTGGGCTTGATTCAGCCACAAGTTTTCATTGTGAAGAAAAATCTCAACTTCAATATTACCGTTAGGGGTCTTATAGAGCAAAAAATCGTTGAGCTGGCTTGGGCTTAAGTCTTTCCCCATAACCTAACACCCCTCATAGACTGTAGGGGCAGATTTGAACACATGATATTCCTCAAGGATTTTATCGAGGTCATTTTGCTTGTCTTCTCGGCCTGTGGCATCGTAACCAATACGATCGGCAATTGCCATAAAGATAGGGTAATCCCCTAATTCTTCGTTTTCTGCTTTACGTCTTAGAAAAACCAAAGATGATTTTACCCCTGCACCATAATGAGAAAATGCAAACTGTGGTAATGAAATCACGGCATCAATTTGGCAACGCTCCATCATAAAGTCGCGGACATATTGAAGCGAGCTATTGGTTAAAATGCCATCGGGTAATACCAAACATAGCTTACCAATCCTAGGCTTAACAAAATCAATACATCTTTCAATAAACAGTATTTCGGTCTTTTGGTTTTTCCTGCCTTTCCCTAACTCAAATGTGTCTAAAATATCGGTTTCTGAAGATTTAATGGTTGCTCCAAACGGCGGATTGGTCAGAATAATATCGAAATGATCTTTTTTAAAGCCTTTATGTGTCTTTCCAATATCTGAAAACCGTTCTAGTGCACTGGAACTAATGACGTTGGTATGACCATCATCATGAATAATCATGTTCATCTTGCACACACGGGCAATTTGGTCGTTGATCTCAATACCAAAAAGGTTATCTTTGGCAAAATCATGCCAATGTGAATAGGCTTGAACTGGGTCTTTAATATGCGTCTCGGCGTACTTCCTTAATGTATCTAATGTGTTTAATAAAAAACCACCACTCCCAGAAGCTGGGTCAAGTACATAATGGTCTTTTTTGACGTCCATAAGCTTGACGCAAAACTCAATGATTTTTCGAGGGGTAAAGAATTGCCCCATTTTTCCCTTAAAGAAGTCCTGCATAAATCGCTCAAATGCAACGCCTTTGGTATCTAGGTCTGTATCTCCGAAATTAATCCCTTGAATATGCTCCACAACTTGGTAGACCACTTTTGGTTCAAGGTTGATATTTCCCTTAAATACCTCGGCATCTTGCTGTTTGGCTTTTTGGTAAATGCCATCGATTCGGTTAAATACATCAACTGCAGACTCGTGAGTCCCAATTTGAAATTGATAGACCTTGCCGTCTTCAACGGTGTCTTTTTCGTCTTTCAGTTTACAAAACAGGAGCTTTGAGACTTCATCAAAAGCCGTTGTAGGGGCTAACTTTCCACCTTGCCACACTGTATCGTGACATTTTTCCAATGTGCTAATGAGTTCTTCTCTGGACACCTCTTTTAAGTCGTTATGTTCATCCCCTTTGATAAATCGAAACTTGCTGACTTTTCCAAACTTGGTGGGAATATTCGAAATAATATTTCGTTCACGTTCTTCTGGCTTAAACCCCGCAACATCAAACGCCGTACGAGTGTTGCCTGCGATTACAGCGGCATATTTAGATCGTAAGCTATTGGCATTCCCAAAAGCTTGTTCAATGGCTTGTTTATATTCGGCTGGGGTGATCCCTTCTTTTTTGCATTCAATCACTAAAAAGGGAGCTTTGCATTCCGTATCAGAATAAATGACGATATCAGCTAAGTCGCTGGGTGTTCGACGCGGAACTGTAACTTCAAGTTCTATTTGACCTTTGGGGTATTGGTAATCAAGAATAAGCTCAACAAAGTAAGCAGCTCTTACTTTTTCTTCAGGGTCTTTAAAGGAATATACTTTTTCGGTTTTTGCATGGTAGACAATCTTTTTTCGATCATCATCTTTGAATGAAATAAGATTGGCTGCTAATCCTCTTTCAATATGATGTTCAAATGTGTTTTGTTCTGACATTCCCCAATTCCTTTTTCATATTCATTTTTCCCCTTGGGGTATACCTTCTATTTTACCAGAAACCATCCATACGAGGAATAAAAAAAGGGTCTAAAAAATGATTAATCCAAGTTATTTGAAGCCGTGCCATCTGGCTTAGACACAGGCGTTGCAACATTATTAATCGTCGCTATTTGGTAACCAGGATACTCCCCAGACTCAATCAAACTAACAAAGCTACTCCGGTCCATAACCGTCCCTTTAAAGGTATCTATGAACAGCTCATTACGCCCTGTCTTACTTTCTTCAATAACAATAACGGGTTTATTTGGATCCGGAACATAACTCACGTCTTTCCCATATTTTCTCGGGTCTTTTAGATCAATGATCAATTCCCCCTTGTTTAACGCATTATGAATCAACTTAAGAAGGGACTCTCGTGTGCCTGTAAACCCTTTGCCATATTTCCGACCAACATCATTATTTCAATAATCCATATTTTTAGCTGCATCAGAATTATTGGCACTACTACCATTTCCACCTAGAAGCTCTTGCAAAAACCCATAAAACTTAGCCTCTCCTGCACCTAACTCCTTAGCAAAAACAGCACTAACATACGCATGCCGAAAGGCATCTACTTTGTTGTCAGCTAAGCCGTTGGCATACTGATCAACCTTGCCATCTTTATTTTTGGGGAGATTCTCAATATTATTGTCAAAATACTCGTAGGCATCTTCTAACGCCTTGTCTTTTAATTTAAAAACATTTTTCATAAATCATACCCCTTTCTAGTGATAATTTGTGACGAATGTTATTCTAACATTGATGGAAAAAGGTGATAATAGAAACAAGGTAATTTTCAGCTTGCTTGCCAGCGTTCTTTTTGTAAGATGGAGTTGGCTTTTGTTATCAATGGATGCTTATTTGTTCACCGATCCCTCGAGCTTTTTATTCTGGAATATAGTAATAACACGTATTTTTCTTGCAGCGTTTCTTAGTTTGGGTATAAGCACAGCTTTCTTAAAGGTTGGGCAGAGATATTGGCCTATTTCAATGATACTTATTATTTTATCCTTAACAGGATCATTTTTTATTGTCCCAGAAAAATTGTATTGGGCTTACTGGCTAACATCCACCGTAATACACGGATACGCAATACTCTCCTTATTCAAAAATAAAGCCCTTAAGTCGCAAGCAACTTAAGCGTATTTGCCATAAAATAGTTTCTAATCTCGTCCAAGTACCCCAGCCATTTCACGACAATAGCACCTGATCTTTGAACATATGACTTTGGTTACATAATTTGCATTATGTGCCCTTCGTAATATGCCCAAATTTGAAGCACTCTTGTCGCTCAGTTTAGGTGGTTGTGCTTGTTTTGCTTGTGCATCGTTATTTTTTGTTTGTTTGGAAGTGGTTCGAATATGCTATTTAGCACCCTGAGTTCTGGAGACAAGGCTTTTAGGATTTCAAACGGTGGACTGAGTTTGATGAATAGGGTTTTATTCTATGACACATTCAAAAATACCAATTATTCTTAATAATTCTATATCATTTTTCTCAACAATAATTGGTTGATACTGATTTGAGTAAGACATAGGCTTTAAAACAATATCTGTATGAGTCCACGTATTGTTACTCGCAGATTTTGAACTATAATACTTTTTAACAGTGTAACATGAACCCATGTCCGGATCATGATAATTAAGCAGTTCAGCTAGAACAACCTTTCCATTTCGTGTTCCACCCGTATATTTTCTAAAAAGACAAACTGACTCATTAGGAATTAATTGATTCATGGACTCACCTATCACTTTACATGCAAATAATTGGTCAGATGGCGAATACCTGTTAGGCAAGGGTATCCACTGATATGAATCAATAATCTGAGTATCACTAAACAATCCAGCCGCCGCATTTAAATCATAGAGTGGCACGCAATTTTTATATGGGATGACGGTATTCAGTTCTTGTTCAAATTTAGGCTTACAAGGCATTTTTGTCTCAATATATTGAGACATATACGCACGTAATTTGTCATTGCATATGTATAAATATGTTCCTTTAATACCACGTAGCATAATGGTTTTATAAATATTAATAATAAAAGTTTTAAGCTTCGATAAATCTTCAACACCATGTTTTCCATTTTTATCAAAATAATTTTCTTTGTAAATCACAATATTATCTATTGATGGATCATAGCCAATGTCATGTCCAATAATTATTCCAGCATAGTTTAAGTCATACCCTTGAGTCGTATGTATACACCCAACTTCATTAACCGCATTTTTCGACAAAATCCAATCCTCATTTGTAGAATTCCATTGTAAATTAACACCATCAATAGTGATATCCATTTCGGCTTTGTTTTTTTTGGATTTCCACGGCCACGAATAGCCTGCAATTAAACGGCATAAACCATGGGTCCTATCTTTTTCTTTTATTGTATTGACCATGTCTTGAAAGGATTCAAATAGCACCAATTCATATGATTTTGAAAATGTGGGTGGTTTTGTAATCGAACAATTCCATAATTGGTTTAAAAATATGCTATAGTCATTGCCGCCCTGTACTCTAAATTGCGACTTTAACTCCTGAATAGTAGTCTCTTTGTCATTTTTTAAGGCATCGAAGTCACTCTGGTTTGTATCGGATGGTTTTATGGATTGTGTAGGATCATAAAACAAAATTAATTTCTTAGATTGTTTTTTTACCCAGTCTAATTCTGAATGAAGATCTTTATTTAGATTTAATAAGCGTGATGTATCATCAAATACTTTGTAGTATGAGCCTAAGTTTTTTCGCTTTCGCAATCGGTGGGCCTCATCAACAAGAACAATATCATATTTTATTTTTGACACCTCCGATGGACCAATAATCATATTAGCCGATAAACCATCGATTGTTTTAAACACTTTTTGTAATGTTTTACGAAATGATCTCATGGGAATAACCAATGCCATTTTAGGTGATGGAAACACTTTTTTCAGCTTCCGAACCAATAGCAAAACATCTTTCCTTTTTTCATCTAAGTGTTCATCATTTAATATATTATTATCATTGACTAATAGTTTAAATAAATAGATGGCTAAAATTGTTTTGCCTGTTCCAGCGCCACCCTCCATGATAATATGTTGAAATTTTTTTTCATTTAGACAAGTTAACATCGTCAACAAGCCCGATAGCTGTTCAGGGTATAACTGTTTGTACGGGGAATATTTAAATAGATTTGAATTATCTATCTGTTTCAACGAGTGTTTAACTATACCTTGTTGATGTAACTCATCCCAAATTGATTTAAATAATGAAGAATATAGCGTTTTTTTCTGATAATAATTGTGACGTCTTACGCCCAAGTTTCCATTCATGAGTTTAAATTCCCCATCACCCGCTATATAACGTATCAATTTTGATTCAAAGTCCAATGCCACAGATTTATTAAACTTGTCACTCGTAATTACATGCACATTTTTTAAATCTTTCTTTTTTGGATCGTTTAAATGAGCAGTAATACGCGAATTGGTATCAATTGTTTCTCCAATATAAGCCCATTTTTGATGTTTATTGCTGAGGATATAAACAACTGGCCAATAATTGTGTATGAAAATATCTGCTTTGCTTTCCTTCATAAAATCATGATGAAAAGTATATGATTTTATGTCAAAATTTATTTTCTTTTCAAGATTATTCATTGTACTTTTTTGATGATCCTTTGTATAACTCGACCGGATACTTTTGCTCATTTTTTTTCATTTTTCTTTTAAGGGCTTGGCTTAAATTAATATTTGTTTCGTGGGCCAATAATAATAAATAAGCATATACATCTGCTAATTCATCCTGTAAGGCATCTTTTTTTTCGTGAGGCAATTCATTTGATTGAGACCATTGAAATATTTCTAGGACCTCAGAGGCCTCCAATGCTAAGGATATTGCTAAGTTTTTAGGATCATGAAATTTTGACCAATCTCGTGACTGTCTAAATCTAAGCAATGAATTTAATTCATGACTCAAGTCTGCATTTTTATCTACCATTGGTTCACCTTTTTTCATTAAAATCTTCCTCAGCTTCTTCAATCTGAGCCATAAACTCTTCTTTAGTAGGCAAATACGTTTTGTACTGACTGGCAAATATCTGCTTATTATTTTCAGGAAGCGTTATCTCAACCACGCTATCGTTTTTATCTCGGCATAACACAATTCCAATCGTCGGGTTCTCATCTTCCGTTTTTACTAAACGGTCATAATAATTCACATACATCTGAATTTGACCTAAATCTTGGTGTTTTAAGTCGCCAATTTTTAGATCAATAAGTACAAAGCACTTGAGAAGCCGGTTATAAAAGACGAGGTCTACAAAGAAGTGTTGTTCATCAAAGGTAAATCGTTTTTGGCGTCCCATAAACGCAAACCCTTTTCCAAGTTCGAGCAGGAAATGTTCTATTTTATCGATGATGGCTTGTTCAAGTTCGCTTTCAGAGTAACTGGTATCTTCTTTTAAGCCCAAGAACTCCAATACGTAAGGGTCTTTCACAGCGTCATGAGGTTGTGTAATGATTTGACCTTTAGCATTCAGGGCTTTGACGCCCTCCTTGTCTTTGCTTAATCGAAGGCGATCAAATAGGGCGGTATCAAATTGTCTTTTTAACTCACGAATTGACCAGTTGTTTTCTATGGATTCTAGCTCATAAAAATTTCGCTCACGTCCATCTAAGCGCATCAAAAACACATAGTGTGACCAGCTTAATTTGAATTTAGCAGACGGTGTCTGTTGTTTTTCATAGGTCATGTAGAATAGTCTCATTTGCTGAAGATTAGTAACTGAAAAACCTTTTCCAAATTCACCTGATAATTGTTCACTTAATTGTTTAAGCAACTCTTCTCCATAAACACCGCGTGTGTCTCCATGAGCTTCATGATTTCGAATTAGTTTACCAATCTCAAAATAGGTATGTACCATCGTTGTATTAACCGCACGTACAACTTGATTTCGAGCGTTTTGAAGCAGGGTTTTAATGTCTTGAAATAAGTTTTTTGATGGTAAGGTCATTCTGTTTTCCCCTCTAATATCGCTTTCCGAAGGGCTTCAACCTCAACCGGATCATAAATCCGAAAATTATTCATCGGATGGCGTTTAGTTTTAAGCTTTCCAGCTTTATCCCAGCGTCGAAGAGTGTCTCTGCTAACACTCAATATCTCAGCTGCTTCTTTGATAGTAATAAATTCTTTTTTTAAGTTCATCATTAGCCTAGATTATTTGATGTGATACCGTCAGGTTTTGACATTGGCGTTGCTAAGCCATCGATAGAGGCAACCGTATATCCAGGGTACTTTCCAGTTTCAATGGTGGCTACAAAATTTAATAACTCAGCTAATTCGTCCCTTGATTTTTCTTTCTTTCCATATTTTCGACCCACTTCGTTATTCCAATAATCCATGTTTTTTGAAGCTTCAGAGTTTGGAGAGCTACTTCCTCCAAAAGGAATGTGCTCTTGAATAACACCAAGTTTTTCTGAAACATCTTCATTGTATTCAAGAGCGTATGCGCCACTTACATAAGCATGTCGAAAAGCATCGACATCATTATCCCAAAGAACATTTTTGCTATAATCAACTTCACCATTCTCTTTCATGACTAGGGGCCGAATGTTTTCATTAGAATAACTATAGCCTTCTTTTTCAGCTTCCCCTTTTAACGTAATGATATTTGCCATTTACTTCCTTCTTGAAAATTCACCTTTGTAAAATAAATTATTGCCAAAACATGAAAAAGTACTCCCAAAAAATCCGTATAAAGGATTTTATCCATCGACAAATGAATATAATTAGCTAAGCCTGAAATTATTAATATACTAGCAATTACACGTTGGCTTTTTCGGGGATATTTAATGGTTGATATAAAAAGACTGAAGCTATGGAGACTTCCTAAAAAAATCGAGGCCAAGACATCTCTAATACCTAAAGGCTCCATTGATGCATAGCCAAGATATAAAATTGCCCACCAGAAAAAGATATATATTGCAATTAATCGGATGCTCCAAGTTAACAATTCTTTAGAGTTGATTTTCATATGCATCATTATGCAACATACAAATCTTCATGTAAATGCATTAAGACATCTTCAACATCAATTCCTGATTATTCGAAGATGTAAAAACCTCCCGAAAAACCCGAACCTCATCAGCTCGAGATGTTCGTAATTTTTGCATTATTTCCCAATAACACAAGATTCCTTTTTCAAATGAATGAACATATCCAATTTTTATATAGAGTTAAACAATAATGTTTTGCTACTCATATTTAAATTTGTAAGTTTTAGATAATGTATGATTTTTTAAATTAAAATTTATATTAATTTTTGTTCTTTACATGTCAAATAAATTAATTTATAGTCTAGATAGATTAAATTTTTTTTAATTAAACATACGGACAGATTTACGTTTTTTTATTTCCAAGAGTTACGTTTCTAAATAAATTATTTTAATTAATGTTATGTATTGGTGTTTTATTTGTTTTAAATAAACTATCCATTTAAATAATGTTGAAGGATTTGTAATATGAAAAAAATAAGCCATTATGTTTTGCTATGTGTTTTGGGATTGTTGTGTTTTCTCCAAACTGGATGTTTAGATCGTTTTGATCACTCTTATGATGGAACGTATGTATCCACAGAGTTTTTATATAAAAAAAATCAATTTGTACCCATTAACTTTTTTTTAAATTTGAAAGAAAATGATAATCAATATTCTGGAAATATAGTCATTGATTATAATGGTGAGAAAATGACATTTACAATTACGTCTGGTTATATTGATGAATTTAATAATTTAAATTTATTTTTTGAATCACTTTTAGTGGGTGATATTTTTTTACTTCAACAATCCAAAACAGAGTCATTAACGCCCATACAACAGACAATTCAAACATTTTTTTCTAAATCATCTTCATCGAAGGTTTTAAAATTTAAATTTAATTTTAATTTATTTCCGATGTTAGAACATGCTTATTCAGCAATAGGGTCTAATTCAGACGAGTCAGGAATTTTACTATTTAAAAAGGTGTCTTCTAAAAAAATAAATATAGAATTTGAAACGTTAACAAAACAATATTTTAAATCTATAGCCATGTCGTTGGATTACATTAGTCAGTATAAATCGTTAGAAGAAATGACAACTCTTCTTGATTTTTTAAAACAACATGATATTGAATTGCCTTTTACTGAAGAAGAAATAAAAAAAATTTTAACAGCGTTAGAAGTTCGCAAAGATACTCAAAAAAAAATTAGTCAATTACTAGACACGATTTTTGAAAAACAATTTGGAAAATATCTTGTTTTAATTGAAGATGATAAGCCTATTTTTGAACAATTAAAGTCTCATATGACATCAATTCAAAAGATCAAAGATATCGAAACAAAATATAATTCCACATTTTTTGAATCAAACACAGATTTATTTGTTGAAACTAATTTTGGAAGTACTATTTTTTCTAAGGATTTTTCAATGTCAAAAAAACTTACAGAATTATTAACTATTTTTAATAATTTATATTCGTATAAAGATTTTTATAATGATATAGACTCATTAATTTTACCTATGAGAAAAAAACATAAATATGTTGAATTAGACGCGTATAAGTTATCTGAAGATGAGTTTGAAACAATAAAAAATAAACATTTGGCGTTTATGAGTTTAAAAAAATACACTAATTTATTTAATTCTTATACAGCAATATATAAACTATTTGACGATCATTATGAAGACTTTTTGAATTTAAGTTATTTTAATCAATTAAAAAATGGTTCCTATGGTTTTATGGATGGACTATATTCTGAATATTGGAATAGAGTGTTCATGGTAGATATTCTTACAAAACTTGATTTATTAGATTTTTCATTAAGATCTTCTAGATACAAACATGAATATTTAGGTGTTGATTATTTACAATTTAATTTCAAATCAAAAAATATGGATGCATTAGAAGCACTTTTAACTGTGTTTGATGTAGATTGTAATATTAAATTATTAAATGGTAATGATATAGTTGAAAGAAAAGTTACATTTAAGTCCTTAGAAAATGAAACGATGTTTAGGGCCAGTAATTATTTTTTTAAATCGTTTATCACTACAGGGATAACCATAAAAAAAGATGCTACATGGGATAGGGTTGAGAAGATTTTGAATCAGGAAATAGTTGCTGCTAGTTAGCAGTTTGATCGATTTTAAATAATTATAATAAATCATAGGAATAATTTTCAGATTCAGCTTTAAGAATATCAAACGCAATATCTTTTTTTTCTATTGCAATTTGAATTAATTTTTTTGAATCATTAGCCGATCAAATAAATTTTGTAATGTTTGCTGACTTATTTATTATTTCAAGTTTGATTTTATTATATTCAAAAATATCGAAAATATAATTTTTTTAAATTGTTACAATATTTTGTTGATTATTTTTCTTAAACTTTTATAATCAGTTTTACTGTTATGACGTTTATCTACAGGTATTTTATCTATAAAATGGATAAGATCTATTTTAATATCTGGTAAAGCCGTAATGACTTCATTTTTTATTGCTTCTTTTTCTAATTTATTGAATATTTGAAGTAATAATACAATTTTATCTTGATATAAAATTAATGCTGATCTTTGTATTTTAGAATTCCATGAGAGCGCGCATTCTATTTGAAATGGATACAAAACAATATTAGTTTTTTTAATTACAGCAGAACTTCTTCCTAGTAACCATAATCTGTTTTGTTTATCTAAATAGCCAGCATCACCGGTTCTGTGCCAGATTTTGTTGTCTACTTTAATTTTAGTTTCTTCATTACCGTTGTCATTTAAATAACCTGTTAAGACATGTTTTCCTTGAACAATAATTTCACCGTAATGGTTATTTGCTAAAGCAAATTTTTCAAGTTGATCTTCTGTAAATGGGCCTAGTGGTTTATCATACGAATTTGGGATAATTTTCAAATCTATATCTTCAATAGGTTTTCCAACCAAAAGCCCTTTTCCATTTTTCATAAATTGAATATCTTTTTCAGATATTTCATCATATGTAATATGTGCAATAGGCTCTGCTTCAGATGAACCATATACTGCTATAATTTCTGAATTTAGCATTTTATTTTTGCTTCTAGCTAATAATTTGGGGAATACTGGGGCTCCACCAGTAAATACTTGTTTTATGCTATCAAGTTTAATATTTTTTGATTCACAATATGCAATCAGTTTTTCTAACATAGCGGGTGACAATATCAATACGGAAGCTTTATTTTTTATTATTTGTCTTATAATTGGACGAGCATTAATTGAAGCTGGTTTTACAATATTTGCTGCAGGTAAAATGCTAGTTATACCCGAACCTAAATGTGATAAAACAAAAATTGGTAGTGATATTAACACTTTATCACTTTTATATAAACATAACGTTTTCAAAAGAATTTTGTGTTGATTTAGTAGAAAATCATGTGATCGTACAATTACTTTGGGTAAATCAGTACTACCACTTGTAAATGTTATTAACGCAGGTGTTTGAGACTCTGTCGTTTTAATTTCAGAATAATCTTTTAGTTTATGATAAGATTTGAGGTTAATTATATTTGGTAATCTTAATCCGATTGAAAATTTTATTGATATTTGCCTAATTGATTTTAAAAATAAACTAAATAAAATAACTTTTGAAGAAGTTATAAGAGCTTTAGGTGAGTATAATTTACAACACCTTTCAATATAGTTAACTCCAGCATATGGGTCGATAAAAATTGCAGTCAATTTTAAACGAAATATCGCTACTAATATTATATATAAATCAATACTCATTGGTAGAAATAAGAGGATGCTATCTCCAGCTTTTAATCCAGAGTTTTTAAATAAATTTGCTAGCTTACTTGATTTAATTTCTAATTCTTCAAAGGTAATACTATTTTCTTTTCCAGATTTTATTTCAATAATAGCTTTTTTATTAGGAATATTTTGGGCATGTTCTTGAATGATTTTAACTATATTCATTAAAGTTCTTTTTTATACAATGTGTATGTTCTGATTTTTTGAGTATATACTTGACTTAGTTTCATAGAAGTATTTTTTTCATACATCAAAGCATGAATAATACGTTTAAATCCTAATTTTTTTGCTTTTTTATGCATATTTGCAAGTAATAATACACCTAATCCTTGCCATTCTCTTTTAGGTAGTGTTGCTAATGTTTTAATAATTAATGTATTGGTTTTACCTTGCGTATGTTGTTGTAATAAATCAGGTACTGCAAATAATAATCCAACTATAGTTCCCTTGTACTCGGCTATTTGAATTAATTCAGGAATAATTATGGGTTTTAGCTTTAAATAATTCTCCATAAAGACATCAATTGAAATTGAAGTATATAAAAAATTATTTTTAAAGCTTTTAAGTGAAAAATAATATATTTTCTCTAATTCCTTTTCGAATTCTTCCTGGTTAAATAGTCTAATGTTGATTTTTGATAATATTTTTTCAAAATATTTTTTTGTTGATTTTTTTTGTAAACGAACATCCGTAATGTCTAATTCAGTGCATAAGCTTGAATAATAATTTGCAAGAGGTACAAAATTATTATCCTCAAAATATTTCGGAAAAATCAAAGGATTATTTGGTTCTAAAAAGAAGGTTGGCTCCATACCTTTATCAGTTAGAAAACGATAAGAGCCCCATGTGCTTCCATCCATTGGCCCTATAATTAGGTCACATTTTTTTTTCATAAACTGAGCGCTAGCAAAATTTAAAAGTGCCTTTGCGGATTCTTCATTGTTGGCAATAAAATGACCTATTAAACCTACTTTTTTATCTTCATATTCAGGCGTGTTCTGCCACCAAAGGGAACAACGTCCTTGTATATTGTTTTGATGATCATGCACTATTAGTTTTTGATCAGGACATTGAAGTTCTAGTTGTTTTGTCGTTAACATGAAATTTTGTATTTCACAATATTTTTTTAACATAGAAGTTGTTTTTAATATTGTAACTTTCAAAGTATGTACTCCATTTTTTTGGCAATAAAAGGAAAAATCAGTGGTAAAGCAGTTATTACTGAAGCTAAAGCACCACAAATACTTTGACGAACCCATCTTAATGCCTCAAGAGGGTAACCGTCTAAATTTGGTTGTGTGATTGAAAAAAGAAACACAGAACAAAAAATTCCAATACTACTAAACACCATGAAGTATAAATTCGTTATAGGAGACATAGTTATCCAATAAAAAGTGAAATATAATAGTCCTAATAAACTTGTTGCGGTTAATAAAAATATTGTTGATATCGTTTTATAAACTCTTTTAAAACGAGCAAAGCTAATCAAAGCTAATTGTGAAGAAAAAGATGCTAAATATGGAAAAAACAATGTTTCTGTTTGAAACAGTTTGTATATAATTATCCAAATTAATCCTGGAATAATGATACTTCCTATAACTTGAATATTATGTAAACGAAAACTATCTTTTCTAGTTTTTGGGGTAATGAATCTGTATCCAATAAGAATAAATATAGGTACAATAACCCATAGAACTCCAGCCATAACCCAGCAAAAATATGCAAATAAAGCACAAGAAAGTAATGCACTATCTGATAAACTTGATTTGATTCTGGCAACAAATACAATAATCATAAAAATACTTACAATTCCTAAATGCCAGTACAATAAATTCGTAGGCATCTCAATGGCCAATTTCAATATAAAAAAACCAAACAAAGGAATGAAAAGATTATCAAAACCATTCCAAGCAATCGCCTCAAATATCATTAATAAAAAACCTATAAGTAAAGCTGTTAATAAGCTATTAAGTGGGTCAATTTTGGAAAATAATAATAGTGGTACATGGGTAGAAAAAAATGCTACTAAAAAAAATGCAAAAGAACCTTCCGTACTTTTTATACTTTCGGTTGCCTTATATTTTATTAATCCATAATAAATACCAACCATAGCGG
>JAYOLY010000006.1:15346-45076 GCA_038120575.1 Rickettsiales bacterium | reverse complement strand
AAGAGGAACTACAGCGCATAAAGTTGTTAAGATGGTATTTGAAGCAGGTGCAAAAGAAGTTCATTTAGGAATATCGTCACCTCCAATAAAGTATCCGGATTTTTATGGCATCGACACCCCTAATTTTAATGAGTTAATGGCATCTCATAACAACATTGAAGAAATGACAAAGCTTGTTGGAGCCACGTCGTTATTTTTTATTACACTAGAGGGAACCTATAAAGCGATGGGCTATGAAAACAGAGATTCTGATGTGCCTCAATTTACAGATCATTGTTTTACAGGAGATTATCCAGTCGATGTGACGGATATTCATAATCATAGCCGCAAATTAAAAAGTAATATCCAACAACACATATAGCTAATATTTTCAAAAAAAATAATATCAAAAATGTTTAATTAAACTTGGTTTTGGGTACGATTATATCGAATTATTATACTCAAAATAAATGTTTTTGTTATGTTTAATGAAAAGAAAAAATATAAACTATTATTTAAATTCAATTGAAAAAAAAATATCAAAAGTTGTATTTATAAGTCATCAACCCATTATACTAGCTATTTATAAAGAAAAATGGGATCTGATGAAATCCTTCATTGCTACATGCGAAGACATAAAAAAAATAGATAGCCAAAATGAGATCTTAGGACAAAAAATTGTTGAAATTGCTGAAGAA
Source organism: Rickettsiales bacterium (assembly GCA_038120575.1). Classification (GTDB taxonomy): domain Bacteria; phylum Margulisbacteria; class Marinamargulisbacteria. The sequence goes on along the minus strand of JAYOLY010000006.1, from coordinate 44,399 downwards.
TTTATCATTTTTTCAGTTACATTTACAACGTGGTATGAAAAAAATATTGTAAAAATGACAAAGTCTCCGATTAAAGAGGCAGATGTTTTAAATAAAATGAATCTATTTTTTGTTAAATTAGAATTGAAAATGTCTGATAAGATAAAGATCTTATTAGAAAAAAAAGATAGCTATAACTCAGATGTAATTTTTAATAAATTAAACGATCTTCTCGAACTCATTCAAGATATTCAATTTGATAATAGTAAAACACTTAAAAAACATATTTTTGTCTTAGATAAAGATATTGATGAAAACGATACAGATCTTCAAGATTTAAATAAACTATTTTTAAAAACAATTATGCTTACTGATGCAGAAGCAGGGTCGTTATATAGTTTAAAAAATAATGAACTCCATTTTTTATTGATGTTTAATCAAAAAATATTAGGAACGTCAGACATGTTAAGTCAACAATTTCCTCCTGTGCAATTATATAATTTAAGAACGGGTAAAGAAAATCTACGATATATTTCAGTTTATACGGCATTGAAAAATCAATGTATGAATATCAGTAATATCCAAGACTTTAAAGACAAGGTTTCTTTAACTTTAGAACACGTTAAGCAAGAAGATGTAGGGCCAGATGTCTATCAACAAAAAACAGGATATAAAGGAAAAACTTTTTTATCTATCCCTATTCAATCAGATCAAGGCCAAGTGATTGGTGTGTTGCAGCTATCCAATAAACTTGATAAACGATCAAATAAAGTTCAATCTTTTAATAGTGTTGATGAAGAACTTACTATTAATATGGCAGTATTGGTCTCAAAACATATACAGAATTTAATTCATAAACAACGTTCATTAGGACATGTTGGGCAAGATATTGTCCATGACTTATTTTTAAAAACTAAATCATTTCCTTTTTATAAACAAATCGATGAAATGGACTGTGGTCCTAGTTGTTTGAGAATGATTACATCATTTTATGGGAGGGAGTATTCCTTACAGTTTTTTAGAGATAAATGCATGATATCAAATGAAGGCGTCACTATGCTAGGTTTAAGTGATGCTGCAGAAGACATGGGATATCGAACAGATGCGTATTATATTGATTTCAAAGGACTATTAAGTGGTTTAGATTTTCCCGTAATCGTAAATTGGGGAGATGATCATTTTATAATTATTTATAAAGTAATTAAAAATCGTATTTGGGTAGCCGATCCTGCAGTTGGATTGCTACAGTTCTCAAGCGAAGAATTTAAGGCTGAATGGAATTTAAAAAACAGTGATAAAACAATCGCTATGTTAACACTCGAGCCAACTCCTTATTTTTATAGTCAATATGAAATTGATTATATAAAAGAGTCAAAGCCAAGGTTTATGATTAATTATTTTAAGCGGTATAAATCGTTGTTTTTGTATTTGATGATATTATTTTTTTTGATTATCTGTTTCTCTGTAGCTACTCCATTGTTAATTCAATATGGTGTAGACAAAGGGCTCGAAAGCCAAGATAGCAGCGTTGTTGTCATGATATTAGGGGCGCAATTTATGATCTTTGCGGGAATCATAATCATGACGGCAATATCAAATATAGTAGTCTTTTATCTAAATAGTAAGCTTACATTTGCGATGATGTCTGATTTTATGGCAAAGTTACTTCAATTAAAAAAGCTGTTTTTTGATGTGAAAACAAAAGGAGATCTGCTTCAACGAATTGCAGATCATGAAAAGTTTAAACATATTTTAAGTTTTAAATCTATTGAAAGTCTTTTAAGTTCTTTTCTTCTTATTATATTTTCTATTCTATTACTATACTACAGTTTTAAAATATTCTTGATGTATCTTGCTTGCAGTCTTTCACTTATGATTTGGATTCGGGTGCTAGTTAAGCGTCGTCATAAATTGAATTCAACATTGTTTGAATATCAGTCTAGCCTGCAATCTATGTATCTTGAGATTGTAGATGGCATAGAAGATATAAAAATAAATGCTATTGAAAAGGAAGTAAGGTGGAGTTGGAAGCTATTAAAAAGAAAACATGATGACGTTCAAAATAAGTGGATTAAATTAAAAACAATTCAAAAATCTGGGCACAAAATTATTAATCAATTCAAAACTGTTTTGATTACATTTTCGTCAATTATTTTTGTTATTCAAGGTGATATGTCTTTTGGTGTGATGATGGCTATTCAGTTTATTGTGGGTCAAATCAATATTTTAGAAGCACAAGTCACTAATTTATTTGTAATCATTCAAGATAATTCCATTCCGCTTCAAAGACTTAGTTCTATTTATCAAGAAGAGAGTGAATACAGTGGCAATGCAAAAAACAAAATTCAACTACAAACTCATTCACTGAGTTTAAATAATGTTTGTTTTTCCTATGATCAGTCCTCATCGAACCAAGCAGTGAGTCATATGTCATGTGAGATTGAGGAGCATAAAATCACAGCCATTATGGGAGAAAGTGGGTCGGGAAAATCAACATTGATAAAATTATTACTCAAATTTTACGAGCCAACCAAAGGAAACCTTTCTATTGGAGGTCATTCATATAACGACGTATCGCATGCTGAAATTAGAGAACAATTTGGTGTTGTGATGCAACATGGATATATTTTTTCTGACACAATAGAGGCAAATATTTGTTTAACAAATGAAAAAATAGATCAAAAACAATTTGCAAGAGCAATAAAAACAGCTGGCGTCGATACTTTTTTAAGGGATTTTGAAGAAGGTGGCGATACAAAGGTTGGGTCGAATGGTTACCCGCTAAGTAAAGAACAGCGACAGCAGATTTGCATAGCAAGGGCATTATACAAAAATTCAGCCATACTCATCTTGGATGAAGCAGCTAGTGGAATAAGTAGCCAACTAGAGAGTCAAATTTTAGCCGCTATTAAGAAATATTATCCCAATTTAACTGTGCTTATTGTTACAAACAATCCACTCATACTTAAACAGTCAAATCACATTATTGTGATGTCTAAAGGAAAAATAAAAGAAATGGGTACGCATAAAAATCTGTCTGAGAAAGGCGGTTTTTATTTTAAATTATTAAGAAATAAAGTATAAATAAGAATAAAAATGTTTAAAAAAGTCGTTTTTTGGGTATTTATTAACGGTTGAATTAAGTAACAAATTCAATAATACGACATTGGTTTATGTGAGGGTTTATGACAAAAAAAAAGATTGATAAAAAGAAATTGAACCGTGTTAAAGGGGGAAAAAAAACCTTTAAAAATCAATTCATTACCTACTTAAATTCTAATGAAATATCAGAAATAACAACTATTGGTAAACGGTTATTAGATAATTTCTTTGGTAAACCCTAAGTCGGTTTATTGTTTCGACATAAATTCAAATATATCCATAACACCATTTTAGTTTTCTATGTATAATATCAACTATGACGCTATCAGTTGACTTTATACCTTTTGATACAAACTATATTTGGATTTTAAAACGAGACAATAGAATTGCTGTAGTTGATCCTGGAGATGCTAATGTGGTTAAGACATACATATCCAAACATAATCTTACATTAGAGTCGATATTAATAACGCATAAACATGCCGATCATATTGCCGGGTTGTCTAGCCTGTATTATCCAGGTTTACATGTATATGGACCAGCAACAGAACCTATTGATATGGTTTCTGATAAATTAAAAGAAGGACAATCTATATCTGTTTTAGGTGAATCATTTAATGTTTTATTTACACCTGGGCACACCGACGGACACATAAGCTATCATGGTGAAGATAAAGTGTTTTGCGGTGATGTCATTTTTTCTGGAGGATGTGGTCGAATTTTTGAAGGTGATGCCAAAACAATGTATTATTCTATTCAAAAATGTGTCCAGTTTCCTGAACAAACCAAACTATACTGCAGTCACGAATATACACTAGCAAACTTGATTTTTGCAAAACGTGTAGAACCAACAAATACAGATATAGAAGCATATAGCAAGCAAGTAAAAGCATTATTAAGAGAAAAAAAGTGTAGCCTTCCAACAACAATTGGAATTGAAAAACGCATAAATCCATTTTTGCGTTGCGATCAACCTGCTGTCAAACAAGCTGCTGAAGCATATATAAATAGATCGTTATCAACCCCTGTCGAGGTTTTTTCTGTATTAAGACATTGGAAAGATAGTGTTTAGCTAGTCGGTTTCTTTTTCTATTAAAGATAAATAAAGTTCTTTAAGCTGAGTTGTGTCAACTGTTGAAGGAGCTTCGGTAAGAGGGCAATATGCAACTCGGTTTTTAGGAAACGCAATCACTTCTCGAATAGACGATACAGAATTAACCATACAAGCCAATCGATCAATACCCAATGCAATGCCACCATGTGGAGGCGTACCATATTTTAATGCATCTACAAAAAATCCAAATTTACTTTTAATTTCGTCTTTAGATAGTCCTAATGCGGTAAACACTTTTTCTTGCATTTTTGGATCATGAATTCGAATAGATCCACCACCAATTTCTTCACCATTAATGACAAGATCATAAGAACGAGATGTAAGTTTTAAGTAGTCTTCATGGGTTTCCGCTTCCATAATGCCATTGCTAGGTTGAGTAAAAGGATGATGCATAGAGTTTAATCGGCCATCTTTTAGTTCAAACATTGGAAAATCTGTCACCCAACATGCTTTAACAACTGACTCGTCAATGAGGTCAAACTGCTTGGCAACATGAAGTCTTAATCGACCTAATGCATCATTAACTAAGGCTTTGTTTGTGTCTGCAATAAATAAAAAGACATCACCATCTTCACCATTCATTGCTTTAATTAAGTCGGCTTGTTCGTTTGGTTTAAAAAATTGAACAATATTTGATTCAAGTTTTCCATCAATAACTTTCATCCAGGACATGCCTTTAGCACCAAACTTTGGAACCACTTTTTTAGCCAGTTCTTCTTGAAGCATGTTCTTGCTCATCTCGTTGGCTTTTCCTTTTACATTGATCCCTTTAATGGAACCTCCATTTGAGATGATGGAATTGAAAATACGATAGTCAACATCTTTTACACAGTCAGTAACATCAACAAGAGTCATGTCAAATCGAAGATCTGGATGATCGTTGCCGTAGACATTAACAGCCTTATCATATGTGATATGAGGAAATGGTCCTGAAACAGTCTTTCCTGCAATCTTAAAGACGTCAGAAACTAATGGTTCAAAGAGTTGATAAATATACGATTCATCAATAAATGACGCTTCTAAATCCAACTGAGTAAATTCTGGCTGACGATTGGGTCTCAAATCTTCGTCTCTGAAACACTTAACAATTTGATAATATTTATCAAAGCCACTAATCATTAATAGTTGCTTGAACAACTGTGGCGATTGGGGAAGGGCATAAAACGAGTTTGGATGATGTCTTGATGGAACAAGATAGTCTCGGGCTCCTTCTGGTGTGCTTTTAGTTAAAATAGGGGTTTCAATGTCATTAAAGTGATGATCGTCTAAATAGTTACGAATCGTTTTAATGATTTTACTTCGATTAAGCAGAGTGTGTTGCATGCTTGGTCGACGTAAATCTAAATAGCGAAATTTCAGTCGTAAATCTTCATCAACTTTAAAGTCTATGGCATCTTCATCAGCTTGAGATTTTTCAGTAATAACAAACGGAGGTGTCTGAGATGTTGTTAAAATAGTTAACTCATTCACATGAATTTCTACATCACCAGTAGACATCGAGTTGTTTTTAGCTGCATCGTCTCGTTCTATCACAACACCTTTAACTTCAACACAATATTCACTTCGTAATGTTTCTGCAATGGAATGAACATCTTTGTTTGCTTCAGGGTCAAACACCAATTGAACAACGTCAGTTAGGTCTCTTAAATGTGCAAACAGCAACTGACCATGGTCTCGGATCGTATCAATCCAACCATACAAAACGACAGTATCATTTTTTTTGTCTAGTGTTAATGAAGAACAATATATTCGATTTTTCCAGTCCATAATTAGGCATTATTTAAACATAATTTAACTCGATCAGCAAGAAAAATGATTATCAGTTAATGGCTCAATTAGCCATGTAATGACTTTAAAAATATTCCAGCTTCATCTTTGCTTGATAGAATAGGCGTTGCAGAGAGTGGCCATTTGATATTAATGTCAGGGTCGTCATATCGAATGGATTGTTCGAGTTCTGGTGCATAGGTGTTATCGCAATGATATAACACCGTAGCCGTCTCGCTTAAAACAAGAAAGCCATGAGCGCAGTAGTTTGGAATAAACAACATATTATGACGTGTGGAATCCAGCGTATAGCCTGTCCATTGACCAAATGTGGACGACCCAGGTCGGATATCGACGGCAACATCAAATATGTGTCCTGATAAAACTCGAACAAGTTTTGCTTGTTGTTTTGGAGGGCGCTGAAAATGAAGCCCTCTTAAGACATGTTGAACCGATTGAGATTGGTTTGATTGAACAAAGTCGCAAGAGATGTTCTGTGTATTAAATTTATCTTTGTGATAGGCTTCAAAAAAATAGCCTCTATCATCACCAAAACGCGTAGGTTCAATATGATACACATCTTTAAGTATGGAATCTGGCTTGAAAATCATAGATTATTTAAAAAATACAAATTTTATACCCATGGCAATCATTGTAAGTCCAAAACATTTTTTTAGCCATAAGTCAGGAATAAATATAGCGCCTTTTGCACCAAACCAACTACCGAAAATAAAGCCAAGAATAATCCAACCAGCCAAGGGAATGTTGACCAACCCTTCTTTGTAGTAAGCCCAGACGGCAAGAAGCCCAATTGGAGGAAGCATAACAGCAAGCGATGTTCCTTGTGCGAGATGTTGAGAAAACCCAAAAAATAGAGTCATAATGGGAATCATCACCAATCCACCACCAACGCCAACAAGGCCACTAAATATACCCGTTATCAATCCACACAATATACCTAAAAGCATATACCAAGTATACACTAGGACAGCATTTAAAGGCTATTTTACTTTTTTACTTCAAAAGACAAGCATCGAATAGGTGTATTGCAAGGTGTAGGGGATGTTTCAGTGTTGTATAAAAGTGTTTCAGTGGTGCGTGAAGGAAGTGCTGTATTAGATTTCTGTTTAGTTATTGGGGGGATACATTGAACTAATGAAGTTGCTTTTTTTGGACCATTTATAAGATCTCTCCAAGGTGTGCATCCAGCTTGTAAAGCTCTTAGTGAGTTGGTGCTAGAGGAACTGCTGGAAGCATCTGCTCCAACTGCTGCTGCTCCAGCTACTACTATTCCAGCTAATACTCTTAGTGATGTGTTCATAATTAATCATCCTTTTTAAGGGCTATCTATTGTACATAAATAACCTCGTTTTAATAAGTTATCGTATTGAATGTAGATAAAATTTCATTTTTTGTATAAATAATATATAAATAACATAAAAAATATATAAATATTAAAATGAGATCGGTTTCAACACTTATTTAAAAGTGAGATTTATAGTGAAATTATGAAAAAAAATACATATAAAAATATTATGAAAAAAAATGTTATACATCCTACTTGTAATATATTGGCTAAAGAACAATGAGCGGTTTATCTGGGGATTTTGGGTTGAGGAAAAGAACGCTATCTGCTAGGGGCCAAGATCCTATTCAATCACCAGGAGGACTGCCACCTAGGACGTCAAGCTCATGGGGATTGGAAAACAGTAAATCTCCCCAACAATATGTTAGTAGATTAAGCGCTGTAGAACCTACAACTACCTTAATAAATCCAAATAAAGAAACAATAATGGTAATAGAAGATATTAAGCAGGTTAAACAACTATTATCTAAACTTGATGATGCAATTGATAAGAAGCCTGATTATGTATCTATAGAGATTAAAGAGATTAAAGAGGAATTAGAGCAATCATTTATTAAAAAAATGTTAGACATTTTTTCTCAGAAAGTAGATAAAATTAAATTCACTCGCAACCCACAACTTAATGAAAACAACAGCCCCCCTTCTCCAAATAAAATGAGACTAGAGCAGATAAAAACAGATATAAAAAAAGTAGTGAATGCTTTCTTTAAAGAAGAATATTTACGTGCAAATAAGTTAAACAAAGATCAAACAACATTTTTTTGCAATATATATTATGAATTGGAAAAAATAACGCAAGATATTGAAAGATGTTTTCCTATTAAATTCGAACGACCTAGCTGGATTCTTTTAACTTAATTTATAACTCAATACATAACTAAAATAGCACTAACTGACCATTTTGTTTGGGGTGATGATGAGTGGTTTCAAAAGACGACAGCATTGTTGTAGCTTGTCCAATGACAGGTTGAGGTAGTCCTGCCATTGTGGCAACATGAATGCCATAACTTTTATCTGCAGCCCCTTTAATTAAATTGTATGTAAATGCAAGTTGGTTTTCGGTTTCAACAATAGCCATAGAAAAATTAGATAAACGCGGAAGTTGAGACGGAAGTTGTGCCAATTCGTGATAATGAGTTGCAAACAGACAACGTGCTTGAGTTTGATTATGTAAATAAAATAAAACACTTCCAGCAATAGCAATTCCATCATAGGTAGACGTTCCTCGTCCAATTTCGTCTAATAAAATGAGACTTTTTTGGGTAGCATTATTCAAAATATAAGCTGTTTCTGTCATTTCAACCATAAAGGTAGACTGTCCTTCAACAATATTGTCGGATGCCCCAATACGCGTAAACAATTGATCCACTAAACTTAATCGAGCATCGTGTGCAGGTACAAAACATCCCATTTGTGCCATGACAGCAATTAAAGCAACTTGTTTCATCAACGTCGATTTTCCAGCCATATTAGGTCCTGTTATTAACATAATTAAATCGTTTTCATTCAAATTGATATCATTTGCAATGGTTTGTTGGGGTTGTTGTTTTTCAAGTACAGGATGACGAGATTGAGTTAACGAAAATGTTGATGTTGATGATGTATCAAAACGTGGTCGACAATAGTTATATTGTTGTGCAACCGTTGCTGCCGATTGATAACAATCAAGTTCTGCAATCCACGATGCACATTGTTGAAGATGTGACATATGAGCCGTGATTGATTTTATAAGGCTTTTGTATAACTGTTGTTCTAATTCAAGTTGCTTTTCTTCTCCATGAAGAAGAATGGTTTCTTTTTCTTTAAGTTCTGGCGTAATATAGCGTTCTGCATTTGTAAGTGTTTGTTTACGAATATAATGGTCTGGAACAGCATCAGTTTGTCCTTTGGATACTTGAAAATAGTAGCCAAACACTTTATTAAATCCAACTCGTAATGTTTTAATGCCTGTTGCTTGCTGTTCTTTTTCTTCTAAAGATGCAATCCAGTCTTTGATGTCTTGAAACGATTGTTTTAAGCTATCAAGTTCATCATTATAGCCATCTTTAATAAAGTTGACTTGAGAAATTAATAACGGAGCAGGGTCAACAATGGCGTTGTTGATTACAGAAACAATCTGATGAAAAACATGATCTGGGTTGTTAATGTCTTTAAAAAAAGTTGCCATTTCATTTAAACGTGGACAATCTAGTTGATCTAAGATTGTAGACAATTCAAAGGTTGCTAGAAGTGATTCTTTCAGAGCCAATAGATCACGCGGGTTGTGATAGTCTGAGGCAATTCGAGCTAATAGTCGTTCTAAGTCATACATTTGATGAAGTTGTTCACGGATTTCTTCTCGAGTTAACACATCAGCTTTTAAAGCATCCACAGCATCAAGTCGACTTTCGATAGGGGCAAGTTGGTTTAGCGGTTGTTTGATCCATTGTCTAAGGAGGCGAGAACCCATAGTTGTTTTTGTTTTATTAAGTACCCAAAAAAGAGATCCTTCTTTTTTATCTTGATGTAATGACGATAAAAGCTCTAAATTTTTGATAGATATTTTATCTATTTTCATAAACTCTAAATACGTCACAGCTTTACAGTGTGTAATATGGCTTAATTGCTCGTGATGCATGTGTTTTAAATAAGAAAGTATTGCCCATGCAGCTGGAAGTGCGTCTTCTAAATCTGATAGTCCAAAAGATGTTAAATGAGACAGGTTAAAATGGTTTAGAAAACATTCTTTCGATCGAGAAATAGGCAACATGGATGTTGTGGTTATGATGCAATCAAGTTTAAAAGGGCATGTAAACGTTGGATCAACCAAACATTCTTTAGGGTCTAATTGATCAATAAATTGTTTAAGTTGATCCTTTGTTTCAACACGTGCACATTTAAATTCACCTGTGGAATTATCTACAAAACTGACTCCATAGCAACCTTGTTTATGTTGAACAATCGCCATTAAATAATTGTTGCTATCAGACAACAAAACAGAATCGTTAATAGCAGTGCCTGGTGTAATAACACGTGTAACATCACGTTTTGTAATACCTTTAGATTCCGAAGCATCTTCAACCTGATCACAAATTGCAACTTTATAGCCACGTTTGACCAGTTTAGAGATATATTGTTCAGAACTATGATGAGGAACACCACACATAGGAACACGATTGTCGTCTTTTCCTCGACCCGTTAAGGTGAGATCTAATGTTTTTGAAACTAAAATAGCATCTTCAAAAAACATTTCATAAAAATCGCCTAATCGAAAAAAAACAATACAGTCTTGATAGTTTTCTTTTACCGAAACATATTGCCGCATCATGGGCGTCATAGCTGGGGTTGTCATGGACTTATCTTATCGATACATTTAATTGTTTGACAAGTTTATCGCATAATTTTGAGTGTTGTTTGGATACATGTTCATCGGATAACGTGTCATTAATATCTTGATAAATAAAGGCAATAGCCAGGCTTTTTTTATCCTTTCCAAGTTGATCTGACTCAAAGTAATCAAAAAGAAAAAAATCTTGCATTGTTTTATGTTTATTTGTCTTAATCACTGTTTCAATATCACAATATTGCAAGGATTTATCTGCAACAATTGCAACATCACGTCGAATAGATGGATAGCGAGAAAAAGGTTTATACGTTGGTTTGTTCAGTTGCTTTGTTAAAATAGTCGTTAAATTCAATTCAAAATAACCAACATCAGCAGTGATGTTATAGTGTTTGAGATAAGTTGGATGGAGTAAACATAGCTGTCCTACACTGTGGTTGTCTTTGAAAATATTGATCCATTGCGTAGGGTGTGCCCAAGATGGATTGCTTTCTGATTTAAATTCTAAAGATAAATCAAATGTATCAATACAGTGTTCAAGTAATCCCTTAAGATAACTTAAGATTGTGTCAGCTGATTGCTTGTTTTGTGAATAATGATGTTGAAAAATATGTCCTGATAAAACAGCAGACAACATCAATGATTCATCTCCTTGATCGGAAAATGTTTTACCAATTTCAAACAGAGCCAGATCTGACATTTGTCGAGAGTGATGATAGCTAATGATTTGAATTAAACTAGGAAGCATAGAGGCTCTCATGTAGGCAAGTTGTGGGGTGATAGGATTGCTAAGTGTTTGGTTTAAACTTGCTTCATACTGCGAACTAAGGTTAAAGTCTTGTTCAGATATCATAGGATAAGTACAGGCTTCAACAAAACCGTGATGTGTAAAAAAAGATTGAATGGTTGAAATAACATTATCTTGCATGTGTGGCTTATCTTGAATACAAAACGATTCAGGAAGAGTAGATGTGATGGAATCAAATCCAATAATTCGTGCAATTTCTTCTGCTAAACATGGCCAATCAGAAATGTCTGCTAAACGCCAAAGTGGAACAGTAACAGCATCTTTTTTTGAATTAAAAACAAATCCAAGTTTTTCTAAAACAGACATCATCTGAGTATCTTCAAACTGACTTCCTAAACATGAATTAATTTGAGCTCCATCAAAAGACAGTGTTGCAGGTTTAAATCTATAGTCTTGTTCATGTTTAAACATAACGGTATGTTCAGCTATGGTAGCTTGAGCATATTTTTGTAATAAATGACAAGCTCGTAAGGATGCTGTTTCGACAAAACCAATATAAATTCCTTTTTCAAATCGAATCGAACTTTCTGTTCTTAAACCCAGTTTTGTAGACGATTTTCTTACATGTTTTGCATCAAAAAAAGCAGATTCTAGAAAAATATTAGTGGTTTGATTGTTAACATCTGTAGATGCAGCTCCCATGACACCAGCAATGGCAACTGGGCTTTCATTATAAATTAATAAGGTTGACTCAGCTACAGATCGTGTTGTTGAATCGAGTGTTTCAAGATCAATCGCTGAAGACGTTATATCAACTACAAAATCTGTTGTCTTTAATTTATCAGTATCAAAAGCATGCATAGGTTGTCCAAGCTCTAGTAAGACATAGTTTGTAACATCAACAATAAAAGAAATACTTCTTAAGCCAGCAAGTTCAAGTCTGCGTTTAATAAAAAATGGAGACTCAATAGCATTAATTGCGCTTACATGTCTCCCTACATAAAAAGGGCATATCTCAGGTTGATTCACTGTGAGTGTGAAATGATGAGGAATGGACTTAAAGGTCACTGTTGTATCAATAGGTTTTAATGTTGACTGTGTTAAAACAGCAATTTCTCTTGCAAGTCCATAAATGCTTTGACAATCGCCTCTATTAGGAAGAATGGCAATATCAAAAATGACATCTTTTAAAAAAGCATATTCGGCAACATCAACACCAAGTGGAGTATCTGGTGGTAAAATCCAGAGTCCATCAATAGATTCAGGAACCCCTAATTCTTTTTCGGAACAAAGCATTCCAAACGATTCAACACCTCTTAGCTTTGCAGCCTTTAGTGTCATGCCTGTTGCAATGGTCGATCCTGGCAGGGCTACGGGAACAATGTCTCCAACATTGACGTTAGATGCTCCAGTAACAATGCTATGATGAGTCGTGCCATCAAACACAGATGTAATAACCAATTTGTCTGCATTTGGATGTGGATTAATGTGTTCAATTTTTCCAGTAATGATGTTGTCTATGGCCGATCCAACATACTCTAACGACTCAACTTCCAAACCAGCCATGGTTAACATTTCAGCTAAATCTTCTGGAGAAATCGTGATATCAACATAATCTTTTAACCAACTCAGTGGAAACTTCATATTTTCTCCTAAAATCGTTTAAATTGTCTAATAAAACGGTGATCATTTTCATAAAATAATCGAATATCATCTATTTCATAATGAATCATAGCGACACGTTCGATGCCAATGCCAAAGGCAAAACCAGATAGCTCATCTGGGTTGTAGTCTACATGACGAAAAACGTCACGATTAACCATGCCAGCACCCATAATTTCCATCCATTTTGTTTTTCCATTGACACTGTATTCAACATCAACTTCAACAGATGGTTCAGTAAAAGGGAAATAGCTTGAACGAAATCGAATATTCTTATCTTTACCAAATAATTCCTTTAAAAAATATTCCAAAATACCTTTAAGATCTGAAAACCGAACATGTTTGTCTACATATAATCCTTCAATTTGATGAAAAACTGGAGAATGAGATACATCAGCATCGCAACGGTAAACTTTTCCTGGAGCAATAATTTTTATTGGAGGTTGTTGAGCCTGCATTGTTCTTATTTGAACAGGGGATGTATGTGTTCTCAAAACTGAACCTGATTTTAAATAAAATGTATCATGCATATCTCTTGCTGGATGATCTGGTCCAATATTTAACGCTTCAAAGTTGTAAAAATCAGATTCAACATCAGGACCAGTTTTTACTGAAAACCCTAAACGACTAAACAAAGATACAAGATGATCTATTGTTATTGAAATAGGATGCAAACAGCCAAGTTTTGTTTTTAAAGCTGGAAGTGAGACATCAACAGTTTGGCTAGTAATTTTTTTTTGAAGTTCACTATCTTCAATTTTTTGTTTTTGTTCTAAAATTTTATCTTGTAATGTAGATTTAATGGTATTTGCAAGTTTACCAATTAAAGGTTTGTCAGTTGCAGATAAAAAAGAGACGTCTTTCAAAATAGACGTTAAATCGCTTTTTTTTCCAATGTATTTAGATTTAATTTGATCTAAATCGTAGGGAGTTTGAGTAGATTTTATTTTATCAATGGCTTCTTCTTCTAATAAATTTAAGCGATCAGTAAGGGCTTGTAATTTTTCTGACATGAAAAAAATTATAAACTAAATTAAGTTGCGATTAAAGAATGAAGTTCTAAACAGTGTGTCGACTAGTAATTGTTGAACTTACTTTTTGCATTAGGGACTGATCCTCTAAAATTTTTCCTGTTCCATCTGCAACACATGTTAGGGGGTCTTTAGCTCGAGCCACTTTGAGTTGTGTCTCGTTTTGAATACGTTCACAAATTCCATATAATAACGATCCACCACCTGTCATTGTGATGCCATCAGCAAGAATATCTCCAGATAATTCAGGTGGAGTATCCTCAAGAGTTGATCTAATTGTTGTGATAATTGATGACAATGTTTCAGAAAGTGCATCTCTGATTTCATAAGAAGACAAAGTGAATGTTTTTGGAAGACCACTAACTAGATCTCGTCCTTTTACAGCCATTGTTTTTTCTTCTTCAAAAGGACAAGCTGATCCAATTTCTATCTTTACTCGTTCCGCCATTCTATCGCCGATCAGAAGATTGTAGTGTTGACGACAATGCTGAACAATTGCATCATCAAATTCGTCTCCAGCAACACGAATAGACTTGCAAACAACTATTCCAGATAACGAAATAACAGCAACCTCTGTCGTTCCGCCACCAATATCAACAATCAACTTTCCTCTTGGTTCAGTAACATCTAGTTCGGCACCTACAGCAGCAGCCATAGGTTCTTCAATTAATAATGACTCGGATGCACCTGCCTGAAAAGCAGCATCACAAACAGCTCTTTTTTCAACATTAGTAATGCCCCATGGTATACCAATTAATATCCTTGATTTTTTAAATCGACCAACCAAGTTAGTCTTTTTAACAAAGGCCTCAAACATTTTTTCAGCAATGCTGAAATCTGCTACAACACCATCTTTCATTGGGCGAACAGCAATAATATTTCCTGGCGTTCGTCCCACCATGTTGTAAGCAGCATAACCCGTAGCCATAACAGATCCTGTTTGTTTATCTATGGCAACCATAGAAGGCTCGCTTAATACAATTCCAACTCCAGGAGAATACACAAGTGTATTCCTTGTCCCAAGATCAATGCCAATATCTTTTGTTAATAATGGAAAAATTTTTTTCAATAAAGACATGTTATAATTATAAACTATCCCATGTTAAGTGTATATACATTTCAAAAATTTTTTCAATTTATGTTTTGGAAGACCCATAACTGTATAGGTGTTTCCATCTAATTTTTTTAGAAAATGTGTAGGAATATCTTGAATTCCATATGAACCCGCTTTATCAAACGGTTTAAAGTCGTTTATGTATGTTTCAATATCTTGTTTTGACAAGGCGTTAAAGTGCACTGTTGCACTATCAGAACAAAAATAATGTTTTTTTGTCATCGTGTTAAACAAACAACATGCTGTTATGACATGATGAGAACTGTTTGAAAGCTTGTTTAAAATAGAAAAAGCGTCGTGTTTTGAGGATGGTTTGCCAATTGTTTTGTTATGATGATAAATAATTGTATCTGCAGTTAATATCCACCCTTTGATTGCTTTAGAGGAAGCTTTTGCTTTTTCCAAGCATAAATATTTCAGTTGATTACGTATAGAGCCTTTTGATACATCCAGATTCTCATCAAGTAACAAATTAGGAATAACTTTAAAGTGGAGTCCTAAACTATTTAAAATATCTTGTCTTCTTGGTGACGCAGAGGCAAGATAAAAAAAAGACATTAAAAAGTTGTTATAAAGCTATCAATTCCCGCTTTTTCAAGCGTGTCTTTCATGTTTTGTGCAGTTTGATTAGTTTTGAATGCACCTGCTTGAACTTTATACAAAATGGAACCATTATTTAGTTTTTCGATTTTTACAAATCCGTCAAACCCTTTTTGTTTTAATATATTAACTTGCTTCAGCGCATTTTGCTTGCCTTTGTATGTTCCAGCAATAATTTTAAATTTGTAAACTGATGATGATATAGATTTTTTGACGGAGTTTATTGGTTTAATTGTTGACGAGCTTGTACTTTGAGATTTATTTAGTGTAGTTTTAGATGAATCAGGTTGAGATTGTGCTAGGTTTTTGGATGTTTTCGACACAGTTGTGTCAACTTCAGAAGCTGTTGTTGAATCTGCTTTTATGTCATCAACAGGTGCAACTTGTGGAGCAGTGTAATCATAAGGAATGGCTTGTGCAGATTGATTTTTAAAAAATGTTTTTCCAGATTTAAAAAGCAAGGAAGCCACTGCGATAATGACGGACAGAATAAAAATAAAAACTGTTGCAGTTTTGATCCAGCTGAACTCTAATCGTTCTTTTTCTCGCAATAAATCGCCAAGTCCATCGTTAAATTCTAAATCAGATGACAATTTTATTGATTCTTTATCCATCACTTAAGGACTCCTTATTATATGAATATATTCTATTTTATCATGTCCAGAAATAAATAAAAATATTATAATAAGTCCAATGTCAAAAACAACCTTACCAAAAACTATAAATGTGAATCCATTTCAAGATAACAAAAATGTCTTTGTTGCTCCTTCTGCAACGGTAAGAGGCGACATCGCTATCGGAGATGGATCGTCTATCTGGTATGGATCTGTTTTGCGAGGAGATATCAATAAAATTGTCATTGGAGAAAGAACGAATGTTCAAGATTTAACCATGATTCACTTGGAAAATGATATTCCTTGCCTTATTGGAAATGACGTGACAATTGGTCATAGAGCAATTATTCATGCTTGCACTATAGAAGATGGTGCTTTAATTGGGATGGGCGCCATTATATTAAACGGAGCCATTGTTAAAAAGGGTGCCATTATCGGCGCCGGAGCCGTTGTTAAAGAACATCAAATAGTTCCAGAGGATACTTTATGGGCAGGTGTCCCAGCCAAACAAATAAAAACATATGAGATAAGTCCATATCAAAAAAATGTTGAGTGGGCAAAAAAATATGTGGAATTAGCTAAGGTTCATAAAGAGGCAAATCTTTAATTAATCGTATTTCAACAACCACGCACGCTCGTGAGATTCAAATCCAATTTTTTTGTAATATGAATTTGCAGCAACACTAGAAAGCAATACAAGTCGCTTGGAATCCTTAGAATAAAGTTTAGCTTGATTTAACAGTTCTTTTCCTATTCCTTTTTTCTGATAGGGTCGAGCAACGGCTAAATCTGAAATATAAGTTACAAAATTAAAGTCTGTAAACCCACGACAAATACCAATAAGATTCTTGTCGTTCCATGCACTTATAATTAAGTTAGAATGAGTCAAAAGATCTTGAATTTTAGATTTGCTATCAACCGGACGAGGAATTTCCGTAAACGAATTTTTGTATAAGGTAATTAATTGATCGAGATCAATATTCTTGTCAGTAGAATAAGATACCATTGAAGTTAATAAGTCATCTTTACAGAGCCAGATAGTAAGATACACTGACATCCAAGACGCTTATTGCCTTCCATTCCTAAATCTTCTTCTTCTTGGTTTAAAGGAGATAAGTTATCCATCCCGTCTAGAATTTCCACTTCACATGTCCCGCACACACCATTGCTACATCCAATTGGAACACCAGCTTCTTCAATATAATCTACAATATTGTCACCATCAGTTACCTCTATTTCTTCATCATTTAACATTAATTTACCCATAATACACCTCAATCTTTTTTTGAATAGTAGAAAAAAACAATTTTAAAGTCAATATACTTAAATTAATTAGTCTTTTTAAAAGTGTCCATAAAATCAACTAATTTTTCAACGCCTTCGTAGCTCATAGCGTTGTAAATAGACGCTCTTAAACCTCCAACCGAGCGATGGCCTTTAAGCCCATCCAGCCCTGCAAGAGTTGCCTCCTGAACAAATTTCTTTTCAACATCTTCTCCAGGTTTAATTCTAAAAACAACATTCATCAGCGATCTATCACTTGGATTTACTGGAGAATAATAATAATCATCTGCTTCAATGTAATTATAGAGCAAGTCAGCTTTTGTTTGGTTGTGTGTTTCAATGGCTTCTAATCCGCCTTTCTCAAGCAACCATGACGTCACCAATGAAATAAAATAAACAGGAAATGTAGGAATTGTATTGTAGAGAGAATCTGATTCAATGAAATTTTTATATTGAAGCATTGATGGAATTTCAGAATCAACACGATCTGCAAGATCTTTTCGAATGATAACAATAGTAATGCCAGATGGACCAATATTTTTTTGAGCACCAGCAAAAATCAGACCAAATTGATTGATATCAAGACGTCTCGACAAAATATCAGATGACATATCAACAACTAAAGGACTATCTCCAGTATCAGGAAATGTATTGAATTGAGTTCCATAAATGGTATTGTTGGAACACATATAAGTTAACGATGAATTGCTAAAATCACATTGAGATAAATCTGGCAAATAGGTAAAGTTTTTATCTTCAGACGTTGCAACAATGTCAACTGGAGCTTCTTTTTTAAGTTCTTTTATTGCTTTTTTTGTCCAAACACCAGTGTTAATAGCTTTGATAGATTTGTTTGGTTGACAAAGATTTTTTGCCGTCATTGAAAATTGTAAGCTTGCACCGCCTTGTAAAAATAAAACATCATAATTATCAGGTATTGAAAGAAGTTTGATAATATTTTGTTTAGCTTTTTCAATAACAGCCATGAATGGTTTTGTTCGATGAGACATTTCAATAATAGACATGCCTAAATTGTTAAAATTACTCAATTCCGATTGAACTTGATTTAAAACTTCATCTGGCATGGTTGCCGGTCCTGCACTAAAGTTAAATATTCTATTATTCATATTTGATCTCCTATTTAATATTAATTATTCTAATTGAATTGATACCATTTGATTGACCAATTGGAATGCCTGCCGTAACTACCACACGATCTCCCTTGGAAACCCATTTTAAATTTAATGCATGTTTAACTGAAATATTGATCATATCTGTCCAACGATGAATGTCTGAATACATTTTGGGTAGCATCATGGGTTTAACACCTTTGTATAAACTCATTCGACGACAAATTCGTTCATCATCAGTTGGTGCTATGATAGGAATGGTAGAATTGATTTTTGAGGCGATAAGAGGGGTATTTCCTGAACTTGTAAATGACATAACCACCTTTGCATTATTTTCTTCTGCAATTTGATCTGCTGCCTTACAAATAGATGTTGCTACGGAATCAAAATCAAATATTTTCTTTCTTACTAATATAACTTCTTGTTTCATCTGCGCAAGATGATGATCTGAGGCAGCACAAATATTGCTCATTATTTTTACAACATTTGCAGGATCAATTCCAACCGCTGTTTCACCAGATAGCATCACAGCGTCACAATTGTCATAAATAGCATTGGCAATATCAGACACTTCAGCACGTGTTGCAGTGATCGACTTTATCATGCTTTCTAGCATTTGTGTTGCAACAATAACAGGTTTGATTTTCTTATTACATGTTTGAATAATTTCTTTTTGAAGTTTTGGAACATTTTCAACTCCAACTTCAACACCAAGATCTCCTCTTGCAACCATAATGGCATCAGATTCTTCGATAATTCCAACATAGTTTTCAACTGCTTGTTGTTTTTCTATTTTGGAAATTATTTTGATGTGTTCACCGCCTGAGTTGGCAAGAAAATCTTTAAATGACACAACGTCATATTTAGTTGAAACAAATGACAGTGCAATATAGTCAATATCAAGTTTTATGCCAGTTATAGCATCTTTTTTATCTTTTTCTGTGAAAGCAGGAATACTTAAAATAGTTTGAGGAAAATTGACACCTTTGTGGTTAGATACAACACCTCCAACTTTTACTTTGCAATGAACGTCATCATCTGACACATTTGTAACCGTTAAACACAGTTTTCCATCATCAATAAAGACATCATCTCCAACACTTACATCTTTTGCAATATGTTTATAATCAACGTGAAGTTTTTTTTCAGTACAATCAATTTTTTTTGATGTTAAGATCACATTGTCATCAGCTTTGAGTGTGACTGGTCCTTTTGAAAATTCTCCAATACGAATTTTAGGTCCCTGTAAATCGCAAAAAATACCAATATGTTTATTTAGAGATTTTGAAATACTACGAATTTTTTTAACAACAGCTTCAAGTTCAGAAAAATCATCATTATGAGACATATTCAGTCGAAATAAGTCTGTCCCATTATTAACCATATTCTTGAGGACTTCAGGGTCCTGACAAGCTGGTCCATAAGTAGCAATGATTTTTGTTTTTTTTCTAAATACAGAATTCATGAAGACTAGTCTATCACATCTTATTTAGTTTTATTAATATGAGAATTATAAAAAAGTATTGGAATGCAATGCGATGTGTTGCTTGGTTTCAGAGTCTGTAAAAACACATTCTAAAAGTGTGGATGACGATGCATTTAAAAAGTGACTTATGTGCTGATCCAAAGCAGAAACAGTTTCAGACGTTACAAGCAGATGATGTAACTCAAATTGTTTGGCAATATTTTCGAAAGTTGAATTGTGAGGCGTTGTAAAATATGGATCGAGTGATTTTGTATGATTTTTTATCGGTAAAAATGAAAATATTTGACCACCATTATTGTTAAATAAACAAATTTTTAAAGTAACGTGACTTGTTTTTAACAAAGCAAGTGCATTGAGATCGTACAGAAATGTTAGATCTCCACAAATTAACACTAGCTCGCTGTTGTGAGCCTTTGCAAGACCTATCGCAGTAGATAAATTTCCATCTATGCCACTTGCACCTCTATTGGCATAAACAAGGTGATGATGTGGCGTATGAACAAAGCTATTTAGCAACCGAATTGATAGGCTATTGGATACAAAAATTAAGGAAGAAGGACTTATTGTTTTAAAAAGTTGATTTAAAACAGAAATTTCTGAAACATGTTCATATGATGTTTTTTGAATAGACTGTGTTACAGTCTGGTGAACTGAAGCAATGGAATCAACCCAAGATTGAGATTGTTTAAAATGACATAACGATAAATACTCAAGAGCATCCAAATATGGTGTTTTTAAGGTTAAATAAGTTGAATGAAGGGGGTTGTTACTTCTGAGGTTGTCACTAATGTGTATGCATTTTTGTGCGTGTTTAATAAACGTTAAGCACTGTTTTGAAATGATATGTTCGCCAAACAATAAAACAGTATAAGGCTCTGATGTTGTTTTTTTAAAATTAGCAAAAAATAAATCAACACAATGAATGGTGTTTTTAAACCCAAATAATTTTGAATGACATTCAGTTAATATGGGTATGTTATGTTTTGAACAATAAGCTGCAATGGCAATGGCGTCATCTTGAGAAGCTATCTCACCTACAACGGCAATAACATTATTGAACACGTCAGTAGATGGCAACATTGGGTTTAAAGTTGATTTAATGGGATGCAGTTGCTTCGCTGATTTAGTTGAATTTAGCCAATGATGTAGTGGAGATAAATAAGAGTCAAACGAGCGTTCAATGTCAAAAAACGACTCGTCAAACATAATGTTTATGTGAACAGGAGCTGGGTTTTGCATTGTTGCTTGAAAAATGGCTTCATCAACAGTTGCGATCAACCATGCTGGTGAAATCGATTCAGTTGGAGTAGGAATGGTATAAAACTGTTTTGAAAATGAACCAAACATATTGTTTTGATTAATGGTTTGATTTGCTCCATGGTAGTGATCTTGAAAAGGACGATCTGCAGAAAAAATAATTAAAGGTACCGAACTATGAAACGCCTCAACAACAGCAGGAAGTAAATTGGCAACAGCCGAACCAGATGTTGTGATAATCACAACAGGCTGATGCGTTGCTTTTGCAAGACCAAGAGCATAAAACCCTAAAGAGCGTTCATCAAAATGAGTGTGACATGTTAGGTTGTGATGAGTTGAGCATGCCATTACCAATGGCGTTGAACGAGATCCAGGTGCAATACAGACATCCTTAACGCCCAACCGAGCCACTTCTTCAGCAATTAGAGATGCCCAGCAATGAGCAATGTGCTTAAATGACTGGGGAAACATTCAGTATCTCCAAAAAATTTGATAGTTTTGAGTTTAATTCATTCCATTCATCATCAGGAATAGATTTGTTAACGATTCCTGCTCCAACATAAAAATATAGTGTTTGATTTTGAATAAGACACGATCGAATTAAAACCAATAATTCGGAATGATCTGGGCTGACACAGCCAGCTAAACCTGTATAAAATCCACGATTAAATGGTTCGATTGATGCAATTTTTTCTCGAGCAAGTGTTTTTGGGGAACCTCCAATTGCCGCTGTTGGATGAAGAGCTGCAATTAAATCGTAATCAGACGTTGATTGTTTTATTGTCGCAGAAATTAATGTTTTGAGATGTTGAACTTTAGATAGTTTAACTAATTGGTGTTTATACTTTATTTTGACTGAATCGGATAGTGCTTCAAGTTGATCGATAATGCCTTGAACAACCAATTCATGTTCGAAGTGATCTTTAGCACTTGAAAGTAAATCGCTAGGATAAAAGCTCGTATCACTATTGGAGCGCGTGCCAGCAATAGCATCAACTTCTATGTCATGAGACGTTCGAGTAAATAGTTTTTCGGGAGTTATGGAAAAAAATACATTTTTGGAGTCTTTTTCATAGTAAAAAACAGAACATTGAGGCTCTGACATGATACAGGACCGAAGCAATTCAATAGAATTTATAGAGTCATCAAATTCAATCTTGGTTTGACGAGCAAGGACAACTTTTTCTAGTGGTCCTTGTTTTAGGTTGTCAATGACAGTGTCTAAATGATGCTTCCAAGTTTTTTTGTCAGGGGTTTCTGTATAGTATAGCGGTTTGGGAAGAGATTGGGTTGAGCCTGGACGTTGAATTGTGTTTATTAAAGATTCATAAAAAGCACGACAAGTTTCATATTTATTTGATATTGAGTCATTAAAATGAAGATAAAGAGTTGAGGTTTGGTTGGCATGACGAACAAGTTCTAAAAAGGGTTGAATAAAAACAGCTTCATCCATTTCGTTCCATACAGAATCCTTATTTGGATCATGTTCTTGAAATGATTGAATACAATAAAACCGATCGAGTGGATCTTGTGTGTCCGAAAACATCATCTTAAATTGTTGTTCAAGCTGATTTAATTGGCCCGTTATTTTTTTTGACTTACCAAGTGTTAATGTTTCAGATTGAGAGTGATTACTCTTAAAGTACAGTTTGTCAGGACTGCTACATACCTCAAGTAAGTCGAGCATGGAGAGATCAACGTCGTTGACAGATAATTTAATATGATTGGGGACTGAGTCAGATGAAAACGTTTTTAAATAGTCTAATGTTTGTGTTTGAAAATATCTCAAACATGATACATAAGGATCGTCTATCATCTGTGAGCAACATAAATTGTGGAAATACCAAATGTTAAGGGTTTGACAAAAATGTCTTGAAATCCAATTGACGACAAACTGTTCTTAAACGCAGCCCCATAAGGAAAATCTTCTGTTGTTTTGTTTAAATATGAATAGGCATCTCGCTTTCCAGAAATAAGCCCTCCCACAATAGGAAGAACATATCGAAAATAAAATAAATAAAACCATTTAATAATAAAAAATGTGGGAATAGAACTTTCTAAAACAATTAATTTTCCTGTAGGCTTTAACACTCGTTTCATTTCAGATAAAGCACGTTTGTAGTCTGATACGTTCCTGATACCAAAAGAAATGGTTATAACATCAAAGGTCTGATCTTCAAAAGGAAGTTTGCAGGCATCTCCTTCAAGAAAAGTGATTTTTTTGTTGTATGTTTTCTTAAGTGCCTTTTGCTTTGCAATCGACATCATGTCAACAGAGAGATCCATGCCTTGAATTGAGTCGATATCTTCAGCACGTTTATCCATTATCGAAAAAATGACATCTCCTGTTCCTGTGGCAATATCTAAAACAGTTAGGTTTGAATTCTTTGTAGGAAAAAAAGAACTAATTAAGCCTTTCCAATAATGGTGAATTCCAAAAGATAGAAGATTGTTAAGCAAATCATAGGTACGAGAAATTTGATTAAACATTTTCCAGGATTCAGATTTTTTATACATAAAAAAACACTCACAGCTTGTTTATTTTAAACAATTATCTTAATTCTGCTATGAGTTAGTCAAGATAGAGTGGAAAATTTGGTAGTTTGCTTGTACTATTTTTACAATGATCACTATTATTAATTTTTTGTTAAGTCTTGCTGGATTTGTTAACGCGGCGTTTTTAACATTTAAACATCTTACACAGCAACAGGCCTGTATTGTTGGTTCTGGTTGTGGAAAAGTGATCTTAAGTGATTATGGAACCTTTTTAGGCTTGCCATTGGGTGTGTATGGTCTTGTTTTCTATTCCATTTTACTGTTTTTTTTAACACAGCCTCATCTTCAATTCCTTCAATTAATGTGGATTGCAATTGGCGCGATTGTGTCTGTTGCACTAATGAGTATTCAATTTTTGATCGTTAAATCATTTTGCATATATTGTACCTTTTCAGCGGTGATTATTTTTATATTATTATTATTAAATTTAAAGCGAGGTAAACATGAACAAATCAATTAAATCTCAACTAGGAATTATAGCGGTGATGACATTAATTACAGCAACGTTAATTGGAGGATATATTGCAATAGACAATAAAAGCGCAACTCCTGCAAGCTCAAAAAAAGGAGTCGTTGCAACAGCGTCGTTTGGATCGATCACGTATAATGATCTTGTTGAAAAAGGCGGAGTAGAACTTCAAACAGCCTTCAAAACTGTGAATAGAACAAAAGAAGCAATTATCCATGACTTTATTTTGGAAGAAGAAGCCAAAAAGTCAAAGCTATCAAAAGAAGCTTTAATAGAGACGTATCACCGAAAACATCGTGTTGCTATATCTGAAGCTGACGTTGACAAAGAATTTACACACATAAAAGAAAAATATCCAACAGTTACAAGAGGGCAGGTCAAAAACAAGCTTGAGTCTGATCAGTTTTACATGAACAAACAAAAGCTTATTGATGAGTTGGTCAAAAAATATAATGTAACAATTGAACTTGATCCTTTGACTAAACTTGATATTGCCAAAAATCAATTCCAACATATTGTGTTTGGACCACAATCTGCACCGTTAAACGTGACGGTGTTTTCTGATTTTCAATGTTCGCATTGCAAATCATTTCACATGTATTTGGAAGATGTTCAAAAGGAGTTTCCAAATTTAGTTCAAGTAAATTACCGACATTTTCCTGTTATGAATAGATTTTCCGAAAAACTAGCATTATATGGATATTGCATGAACAAACAAAACAAATATAAAGAATTTAGTGAATTGGTTTATACTCAACAAGGAAAACTTAATGATCAAAATCTCGATATGATGCTCTCTCCAATTAGATATAACCAGTCTTCATTGAATACATGCTTAAAATCCAGTGTGCCATCTCAAGCGTTAGCTAGTGATGTAGGTGAAGGAAGAAAAATAAACGTAAGAGCAACACCAACAATTATTATTAATGGATTTGTTGGGTCTCAAGATGATTTGAATCTTGAAATTAAAAAGAGAACACTGTAATAATCATGAAGAATAAATCCATTTTTCGAGTTATTTTTGGTATAGGCCTCGCTTTTTTAGCTATTATCATTGGACTAATTTTTTATATTTCAACACAATCTAATCAAGGTGTGTTTAAAACCATTGATGGAAAAAAATTTGACTTCAAAGAAGAATTGATGGGAAAAGTTGTTGTTGTCAATTTTTGGGCAACATGGTGTGGCCCTTGTTTGGTTGAAATCCCTAATCTAGTGAAATTAAAAGAAGCATATGAAAACGAGCCATTTGAAATTGTGGGCATTTCAACAGACGATTATGTTGAAGATGTATTGCAGTTTAAAGAATATCAACCATTTAATTATCCTGTTTTAATGGCAACACCAACGTTATACAAAATGTTTACCGAACCTATGGCGATTCCTTTATCTATAATCCTTAATAAAGAAGGCATTCCCACTAAAGTTATTAATGGGTATAAACCAATTGAATTCTTTAAAGAGGAAATAGAACTTTTATTACGTGACACACCTGTGAATGACAGCAATTAAAATCTTTATCGGATTGATTGCATCTCCAGATGTTGATCAAACTACTTTGTTTAAAGACTTAGAGACTCAATTTGGAGAAATAGATAGTCAATCAGATGTCTTTGATTTTTCTCATACAACATACTATCAAGATGAAATGGGAAACGAATTAACCAAGCAGTTTGTTTCAATCAAATCATTGCAACATGTGATCGGGTCATATCAGGAAAAAATAAAAGCCATTGATCTTGAAAATAAGTTTAAAAAAAACAATAAGCGTACAGTCAATATCGATCCTGGCATTTTAAGTGCTCATAATGTTATACTCTTCACAACAAAGAACTACGCCCATCGAATTCCGTTAAGTGACACGATTTATGCTGAATTGACGTATATTTACGAACAAAAATCGTACCAAGTGCTTCCATGGAGCTATCCAGATTTTGGAACAGCTCCGTATCTAAATTATTTTAAGACCATACGACAACACTATCTTAAACAAGTTGGACAACAACCATGATTGAATTAATTGGAATTAGTCTTTTTTCAGCCATTTTAGGCAGTGTAGCCAATATGCTTATATATCGGCTTCCAAACAATCGTCCTGTTTTTTGGGGACGATCGCGATGCATACATTGTCAGCATGTTTTAGGTGTATTTGATTTGATTCCTATTGTAAGTTATCTCAGTTTAAAGGGGCGTTGCCATTTTTGTTTAAAAAATATTTCAAGTCGCTATTTATGGGTTGAAATCATTGTTGTGAGTATTGCGATTTATAGCTATTTAAGCTTAGGTTGGACAATAGCTGGCTTAAAGCTATTTTTATTTGCATATGTATCAACCCTATTGTTTTTTATTGATATGGAAACTCAGTTGCTTCCCTTGTCGTTGAATATCTGTCTAATTCTTGGAGGGCTAGTGTTTAATTTAGAGTATGACTTAATTAGAGACTCTGTGATTGCTGCTTGCTTAGGGTTTTCAATATTATGGTTATTAAGGTGGATAACATCGTTGATTTATAAAATGGAAACCATAGGATTTGGAGACCTTTTTTTATTGGCTGGAGTCGGATCGTTTTGGGGTATACAGGCCATGTTGGTCAGTATTCATGCGGGATTGATTGTTGGAGGCATTACTGGATTAGGGTTGTTGATGATAAAAAAGGCTAAAAAAACAGACTATCTTGCCTTTGGACCTTTCATTATTATTGGATTTTGGATAAACCATTTTTTTGGACACGCCATTGTGACATGGCTGTATGGATAGGGGATATTTGTTGCTAGAATGCATCATTGTCCTGGCTGTGTTGATGGGACTGTATACCTTGTTTTCGAGTCAGTATCTATCTAGATTGACGTTTCAAACATCATCGCAATTGGTGTTGACGACATTAAAATCGGCTCAGCTTTATTCGATGGCTACAGCTCAAGATGTGTTGCTTTACACCCATCAGCAAGACATAGAAATCGTTGGGGAACACTCATATAGGCGTGTGATTAGGTTTGACCCTAGAGTAGATCTACATATAAAT
Organism: Rickettsiales bacterium; assembly: GCA_038120575.1. Taxonomy (GTDB): domain Bacteria; phylum Margulisbacteria; class Marinamargulisbacteria. The sequence continues at coordinate 16,776 of JAYOLY010000006.1, read as the reverse complement.
CGGTTACAAGGATTGGGTATGAAACCGTCTTTGAATTCTAAATATTCAGGGACATTATCAATGAGTTCAAATGATATAAAAAAATCTATTTCATTTCCTGTTGGGTTGGCTATACTAAAACTAAAATAATGCGTGGGTTTATGTTGTTTGAAAGCCTTGTTGCCATTGGTCTCGTTTGTTTGGTGTGCTTACATTGTGTTCAAGCTGCTCAACTGATTACAAAAGTGCTTCAAACACAACAGAGATCGAATGCACGGATGATTTATGATTTAAATCAACTTGAACGAGCCAAAAACACAGTCATCAAAGATGTAGAAAGCAAACCAATAGCACCCTCAATTAACGTATTAATAAGTCCAAATAAATATTTTGAAATGTTGGTGTTAGACAAGTGATAAATCAGAAAGGAATAGCTATGCTTGAAATGGTGATGATTTGTTTTGTACTTGCCATCATTACGCCCATGTTGACACAGTTTACGATGCAATTTAATGCTTTTTCAATTGCAGTTCAAAAAAAGATTGATAGTCAATTTGAGTGGTTGTTTGTTGATTCTATCATGAGACAAGATTTAAGACAGTTTGACGTTGATGAGAAGCTTACCAACAATTTAAATTTAGTAAATCATACAGGTCGTGTGTCCTATTTTGTAAAACAAAGTCGACTAGTTCGACAAAATTGCAAACGAAATCGCTATATCACTCAGCATGAAGACATTAGATCTATGAATACAAGCAAAGATTGTGTCAACATCGTAACAGAGGAAACAACCTATCACTTATGCCATTGAAACAAGCAAAACAACATGGTTTTTTATTGTTAAATGTTTGTTTTTTACTTACGATCTGGATGGTGTTATTGCATAGTATGGTGGCACAACTTTTTTCGTTACAACATGCAATCATCAGTAAAAAAGAACATATCAAAGCTGTCCTAGCAGCAGAATCGGGACTTCGTATTGCAGCTACAGTGTTTGAGAATATACCTACAGTAGCAGATGGTTTTACAGCATCAGATTATTATCATCAGTATCAAGATGGTTTTGTTCAAACCTATCATCAAACTAGAATAAGTTTGTTTAAGACATCAACCAAAATTGTTTCAGTGTACCAAAATAGACAGTATCGATTTGGTTTGGAATCTAATTACAGTCAACAAGATGATGAACTTATAATAAGTAAATCAACTCAGCTATAACTTTGGTTATTTTTTTCTAGTAGGTTTTGTTTTAGGAGGTTCAAAATTTCGTACTTGATCTTTTCCAAATGTAACACCACTTTTAGGACTACTGGACCTACTTTTTCTGGAATCTGGTGAAGGTTCTATTAAAATTCCTGGTGGAGAGGGAGGTGTAGAGAGAGATGAGGTTATTGTTCCTGAGGGAGTGGAAGAGGAAGTTTTTGGTCTTGAGGGAGGTGTAGAGAGAGATG